>CAYHTI010000011.1:0-12540 GCA_964359515.1 uncultured Gammaproteobacteria bacterium
CGACAACCTTGCGCATTGAGGAGGCCATTAAGATGGGCGACCTTTCTGAAAATGCCGAGTATAGTGACGCTAAAGAAGAGCAAGCTTTTGTTGAAGGCCGCATTTCTGAAATCGAAACAATCTTGAAAAGCAGTGAGATCATAAAAAAGAAACGCAAGGCCTCAGACACGGTAAGCATGGGATCAAAAATCGCCGTTAAGGCGGGCAAGATGCTGCGCGAATTCACCATCGTTGGTACCGAAGAATCTTATCCAGCCCTTGGCATGATCTCGCATGAATCGCCACTTGGAAAATCATTTCTCGGCCGCAAAAAAGGTGACAAAGTCACCGTAGAGACGCCGCGAGGCGCCATGGACTATTTAATCGCGGAGGTACAGTAAAGTTGAAGCTATCCCCAAAACCGTGTACATAAGCGAGGCGCTTAGTACACGGTTTTGTTGATTTTTCCCAGCAAATCGACCATACTGCAAGCATATGAATGAACCCAGCCATGATGAGCGCTCCGTACGTATTGATAAGCTCCAGAGACTAAGAAAAACTGGGATTGAACCGTATCCGTCCCATGTAAACAGAACGCATAAGCTCTCCGAGGCTCTCGACCAGTTTGAGAGCCTCTCAGCTGCGGGAACTGAGGTGAGCCTTGCTGGCCGCATTCGCTTATTGCGTCGTCATGGCGGTCTTTCCTTTGCCCGCATAGAAGACGACGGCGGAGTGATTCAGCTTTTGCTAAGCAAAAAAGGACTCGGTGAATCACCCTATGCGCTAACTAAAGAACTTGACCTGGCTGACTTTATATCAGCAAGCGGGAAATTGATCCTCAGCAAAACAGGGGAGAAGACCTTAGAAGTTTCCTCATGGCAACTGATCAGCAAAGCGATTTTGCCGCTGCCTGAAAAATGGCATGGCCTTAAAAACGAAGAAGAACGTTACCGACATCGCTACCTAGACCTGATTGTCAATCCAGAGGTGCGAGATTTTTTTCGTTTGCGTTCCAAGTTTATTTCTTCCATGCGCGCGTTTCTGACAAAGCAAGGGTTCATGGAAGTCGAGACGCCTGTTCTCGAGCATGTGCCAGGCGGCGCCGAGGCTGAGCCCTTCATCACCCATCACAACACGCTCGATGTTGATTTATACTTGCGCATTTCTTTAGAGCTGCACCTGAAACGGTTAATCGTGGGTGGCTACGAAAAAATCTTTGAAATCGGTAAAGTATTCCGCAATGAAGGCATGAGTACGCAGCATTTGCAGGAATTCACGGAAATGGAATTTTACTGGGCTTACGCCGACAATGAAAAACTCATGCAATTGGTGCAAGAACTTTACCAGACCGTTATTAAGGAGACCTTCGGTTCGCTAAAAATCACCTGCCGTGACATTGAGCTTGATTTCAGCGGGAACTGGCCTAAATACGATTATTCGCAACTGGTCCTTGATCATGCCGGCATTGATTTAAAGGCCATTGAAACCGCCACACAACTGCAAAAAGCCATTAAGTCAGCCAAGATCAAGCTTGATATTGACCCGAAGGCCGGCTTAGGGCGCCTTATCGATCAGTTGTATAAAAAAACGGTGCGCCCCAAGCTCATACAGCCCTGCTTTTTGGTAAATCACCCTGTGGCTATTTCTCCTTTAGCCAAGCGCCAAGCCCAAAACCCAAGCCTTGTGGAGCGCCACCAAGTTTTGATCATGGGTGCAGAGTTGGGAAATGGTTTCTCCGAGCTAAATGACCCGCTAGATCAGCGCGAGCGCTTTGAGCAGCAGATGAACTTGCGTGAAGCCGGCGACAAGGAAGCACAGATGATTGATGAAGATTTCTTGATGGCTCTTGAGCATGGTATGCCGCCAACAGCCGGATGGGGAATTGGTATTGACCGTCTGCTCATGATTTTGGCAAACCTGCCATCGATCCGCGATACCGTCTTTTTTCCCACCATGCGCCCGGAAGGAAAAGAGTCCGAACCTGCTTAGGTATGAAAGTCCTGGTGTTCGGCACGTTCGACGACCTCCATCCAGGCCATTTGGCATTATTTCAGCAGGCCAAGAATCTTGGTGAAGAGCTCTATGTAGTTGTGGCTCGCGACGAAACGGTGATAAACACCAAGAAGCGCCTGCCCGTGCAAAACGAACAGCTTCGTCTGCAAAATGTTCAACAAGCGCCGGGCGTATTTTCTGCCCGACTTGGTCAGGCAGGGGACAAATATGCGGTCATAGAAGAGATTCGACCCGATGTCATTGCACTTGGCTACGACCAATCATTTTTCGTTGATCAGCTTAACTCCGAGCTTAGTAAAAGGGGGTTGCACCCGCGCATTGTTCGTCTAAAAGCCTTCCATCCAGAGCGCTATAAATCCTCGCTTTTGCGCGAGCAGCAATCATAGACAAACACGCGGATTTTCGTTATAATTTCACCATCATTTGCCTCATTTTTTATGCTGGATATTAAGTTTATACGTGAGCATGCGGATATCGTGAAAGCGGCGATGAAAAAAAAGCGCGTGAAGCTGGACCTTAGCCGATTACTGGAACTGGACGAACAACGACTAAGTCTTTTACGGGAAACCGAACAATTGCGCGCCACACAAAACGCGGCGAATGATCAGATTGCCAAGGCTCCTGCGGCCGAAAAAAAACAACTGATCTCATCGATGAAGGAAATAGCAGCAAAGGTCAGCGAGCTTAAGGAAACATCGGCCAGCCTAGAGGAAGAGTACGAGGATCTCTTGCTGCGCGTGCCGCAAATTCCCGACGCATCAGTCCCGGATGGCAAAAGTGATGCCGATAATTTAGAAATTAAGGCCTGGGGGGAAAAGCCACAGTTCGCTTTTGAACCTAAGGACCACGCAGAGCTGATGAGCCATCTCGACATGGTTGATTTTGAGCGCGGTGCAAAGGTCCACGGATTTCGCGGCTACTTCCTGAAGGGAGATGCCGTGCGCCTTTGTTTTGCCATCTGGAGCCTGGCACTCGATTTTTTTTCAAAGAAAGGTTTTACTCCGATCATGACACCTTCAATCGTCAGAAAAAAATTACTGTACGGTACTGGCCACTTACCAGGCGATATTGAGGATTTTTATCTCACCCAGGACGGCGACGCACTGGCTGGTACCGCTGAGGTCCCGCTGATGGGCTACTACAGCGACGAAACCATTGATCTTGAACATGCCCCTAAAATGTATCTTGGTTTTTCCCCGTGCTACCGCCGCGAGGCTGGAGCACATGGCAAAGATGTAAAGGGATTAATCCGCGTGCACGAATTCTTTAAATTCGAACAGCTCATTCTCAGCGAAGCAAGCCATGAAATGTCCGTGAAGCTGCATGAAGAGATTAACCGCAACACAGAAGAATTTATTGAGTTGCTTGGCATTCCATACCATACCGTCGTCAATTGTGGCGGAGATCTTGGCCTTGGCCAGGTAAAAAAGTACGATATCGAATTGTGGGTTCCCAAGCAGCAAACCTACCGCGAAATCTCTTCAGCCTCCTATTTTCATGACTTCCAGTGCCGACGCGCCAATATCCGCTATCGCGATCAGTCCGGTAAGCTGCAGTATGCGCATTCGCTTAACTCAACCGCGATACCCACACCGCGCATTCTGGTATCGCTCGTTGAAAATTACCAGCAGGCTGATGGAAGTATTTCTATCCCTGAAGCATTGCGCCCGTACATGGGCGGCATGTCTGTAATCAAGCCTAAAGCCTAATTCCATGCCCTTCACGGAAGTCCAAGGAAAAAAAGTCCATTACCGCGAATGGGGAAGCGGCAATAAACTTCTGCTAGCCTTACATGGCTGGCCGGCAGATTCAACGCACTATGCGGAGCTTGGTCCCATACTTGCACAAGCTAGTTTTCGCGTTATCGTCCCTGATTTACCAGGTTGGGGCGAAACGCCGGCGCCAGCATCCGCCTGGGGCGTTTCGGATTATCGTCGCTGGGTACACGATTTCACAGCGGCATTGCACCTAAGCGACTTTTTTTTGTTCGGCCATTCTTTCGGCGGCCGCGTTGCCATCAAGTATACGCTTGAGCATCCGTACGACGTTTCTGGATTGATTCTCTGTGCGGCTGCCGGCATCAGGCCGAATCCCTACACGCTTAAGCGACGGTTACTCAAATTTACTGCTGTCGTCGGCAAAACCGTCTTCTCTTTACCTCTCCTGCGCCGCTTGCGCCCATTAGCGCAACGGTTTCTCTACCGTGCCGCTGGATCAAGCGACTATCTCCAGGCTGAAGGCGTTATGAAAGAAACAATCGTTAAGGTGTTACAAGAAGACCTCACTCCGCTTTTGCCTGAATTAAAGCGTCCGACCCTGATCTTATGGGGCAGCGAAGACGGGGCCACGCCATTACGCGATGGTGAACTTATGGCCAAGCAAATTCCGCAGTCCACCATGCACGTATTCGCTGGCGCCAGGCATAACTTGCCTAAACTGCTGCCAAAAGCCGTTGCTGAGCAAATTATTTCTTTTACTGCTTCCGAGCTTGTTTCCTACATTGAATAAAGCATGGACCTCTTTGCTCGTTACGCCTTTGAAATAATCGCACTGGCCTGGATCCTTTCTGCCTCCAGGGACACTTTGTTTTGGCTGAACTTCATCCAGTTAAAGCAATATCGCTTTGACCGAATCGTAGCCTCGCTAAAAGAGATTAGAACATGGAAACTAGTCGCGCATCCGCTGCGACTAGTCGCGCTTTTTCTGCTAGCTGCCTGGGAAATTGGGGTACGACTACTTGTTTCGCGCCCGGCCTTTGACGCGCTAGTATTTGTAACCGCCGCATTTTTCCTTTTCCAAACGGCCTCGACCCTCGTTCACTTAAAAAAACGGTCCCTGCAAACTCCTGCGATTACGCTTAAAATTGCCTTTCTTTTCGGTATTGTTTTGCTTTTTCAAACGGCGATATTGTCTTGGTACGGATTCTGGCCAGAACAAACGCTTACGATGTTCATCGCCAATCCACTTATTGTCCTTTTCTTTTTCCTGACCTTGCGATTGCCGAATGCCTTGCTGCTGCGCTGGCGAATCCGTCAGGCGACTCGTTACCGTGAAACCCTAACGAAGCTCGTTGTTGTTGGTGTGACAGGCAGCTACGGCAAAACTACTACGAAAGAGTATTTGGCCCATATCCTCAGCGCGCATGCGCCAACCGCAAAAACACCTTCGCACGTGAACGTAGACACGGGGGTCGCGAAAACACTCCTCCAAACGGTCAAACCTCACCACAAGTATTTTGTAGTTGAAATGGGAGCATACCGACGAGGTGAAATAGCTGATATTTGCCGTATTGTAAAACCAAGTTTGGGCATTATCACGGCCATTAGCAACCAGCACCTTGAGCTATTTGGTTCGCAAGACCAGCTGACGGCAACGAAGCTTGAATTATTCGAGGCAATCGCCACTGACCAGGGCCGAATCGCGAACAGCGAAAGTCCCTTGCTGGTCGTAGCTTGCGAGAAAATTGGGTACAACCCCCTTTGGTACGGCAGGGAAGATCACTCTGCCCTACAGCCCGCAGATATTAAGCGAAGTGCCACGGGAACATCCTTCACTCTCGAAGGAACTATGTTTCAAGCCCCAATCGTTTCTACGGGCGCTTTTTTGAGCTTGCTTGCCGCCATCGCCGCAGCTCGGCAGCTCGGAATGACTATGCCAGAAATCGCGGAAACGACAAAACAACTCCCGTCGATTGAAAAAAGCATGCAGCTCCGGCATGGCGCGAACGGGTCCGTGCTCATTGACTCCTCGTATAATGCGAGCACAGAAGCCGTGCTCGCCGCTATTGAAGATTTGAGCATCTTTGCAAAAAAAAAGCGAGCAATAGTCTTTAAGAACATCATCGAGCTCGGCGAAGATACGAACCGCGACCATGAACGAACGGCGAAAGTAATTGCACACAAGACAGACCTTGTTTTATTACTCAATTCGCCCCAACAAAGCATGCTTACTGAAGTGTTGTTAGCTAACGGCATGCGTGAGCAGCAGATTTTTAGCGAGCGTACGCAAGACGAATTTCTTCGACTTATTAATGGACAAACGGCGGTGCTGTTTGCAGGGCGCGGCACGTAGCGATTTTTGCCTATACTTTTATGATTTCAATTTCTCACGCCCCGAACGCGACCGCCCGCCAACGCTTGAAGGCCTTTGGGCTATTATGCACGCCATGGCGTTGGATAAAGGGCAAGAGCGCGCACAAACTCGAACAGGCCTTTTCATTAGCGCACCAGGACCAACCAAGCATTTCTTTCGCATCAGGACGACAATCGCTCTATGCAGTATTAAAGGCCCTGAAAATAGGAGAAGGGGATGAGGTCATCATACAAGCCTATACCTGCATTGTTGTCCCGCATGCCGTCATTTGGTCCGGGGCAAAGCCGGTTTACGCGGACATTGATGGGAGCCTTAACATTGATGTAACTTCTGCCGAGCGCCTCCTGACACCGCGCACAAAGGCCCTGATCGTTCAACATACTTTTGGCGTTCCCGCAGACATGGATTCGATTATGTCTTTTTGCAAAAAGCACGGCCTCTTGCTTATCGAAGACTGTGCGCATGCTCTTGGGGCGTCCTACGACGGTAAGCCTGTTGGCACACTTGGTGACGCGGCTATTTTCAGTTTCGGACGTGATAAAATTATTTCTTCCGTTTCAGGCGGCATGGCGACGGCTAAAGACGGCCTTGTGGCGGCGCGTTTGCGAAGCATTCAGTCTTCCTCCCCATACCAGCCGAGGGTTCGCGTCTTGCAAAATCTTCTCCATCCCATCCTCGTTCCATTTTTTACATCCTTAATGCCCCTTGCTGGACTCGGTAGCCTTTTGCTGCGTATGACTCAAGGTATTGGCTTATTAAACAAGGTTTATACGTCACAGGAGCTCGCTTCGGTCCCTCCTGAGCACAAAACCGAGCAATTACCTGAAGCACTCGCCAACCTTGCTTTGGACCAATTTACGAAAGATCTGGCTAATTTTAACGAGCGCCGGGAAGCTCTTGTTGAAAGATATTCAGCCTGGCTTAAAGCCCATCCTGCAGCGGGCATTGAGCAGGCCGTGCACCCATCATCTCAGCCTGTACACCTACGCTACGCACTTTTAACTGCGGCATCGACTGAAGCTCTCACGGACGCCAAGCAATCAGGGATCGTTCTGGGTGATTGGTATTCCCATGTTATTGTTCCCAAGCCGGTCGACGAAGACGTGCTCGCTTACAAGCAAGGATCTTGTCCTAAGGCCGAATCAGCCGCAAAACGAAGCATAAACTTACCAACGCATCCCAGATTATCTGCCAGGCAGCAGCGAAAGATTTTGAGCTGGCTTAACCGACATTTCGTATGATCACGGCAATCACCGTGCGCTCAATTGAAAACAGGGAAGAGTGGGAGCGATTTTGCCTTTCCCATCCTTTGCCGCAATTTATGCAAGCTTGGGATGCCGGACTGCTCATGCAGGACATGGGCGAAGAAATTCTTCGCTTGGGCATATTCGTCGATACAGCCCTCGTTGGCGTCTGCCTCGCGTCCATCGTTCGAGCGAGGAGGGGAACCTATTTGTACGCGCCTTATGGGCCAGTCTTACAAGAATGGAAAATTGAATATCTACACGCGCTTACAGCCGCACTGAAACAACATGGAGGCAAGGAAAAAGCCGACTTCATTAGACTCGCCCCTTTTTTAGAGCGAACTGAGGCACATCTTAAGCTATTAGCCGAAACCGGCTACCGCGTGGCGCCGATCCATATGCTAGCAGAGAGCTTGTGGCTGTTGGATCTGGCGGACAAGGATGAAGCAACCTTGCTCGCTGATATGAGCAAAACAACGCGTTATTCTATTAAGCGCGCGGCAAAGGACGGCGTTGAGATACGTCAGACGCACAACCAAAATGACCTCAACACCTTTTTGCAATTACATGATCTAACTAAGGAGCGCCATCATTTCACGCCGTATCCAGACAAACTTTTCCGAAAACAAGTTGAACGCTTCGCGGAACATGATCATGTATCTGTATTCACTGCTTCGCATCAAGGACAAATTCTGGCATCAGCCATTGTAATGTATTACGGCCAGCACGCCTCATACCATCACGGCGCATCGATCCCAAGCAAAGTCCCGGCGGCATACGCGCTGCAATGGGCGGCCATCCTAGAAGCGAAAAAACGCGGCTGTACCACCTACAATTTTTGGGGAGTTACCGACCTCAAGGACAAAAAACACCCATTTTACGGAATCAGTCTCTTTAAGACGCGTTTCGGTGGGCGCCCCTTTGCCCTTGTACATTGCCATGATCTGCCACTGACGAAAAAGTACTGGCTCACCTATACTATTGAGAGCCTTCGCCGCATTAGACGCGGATTTGGTTGGAAACGACACTAAGAACATTTCCTATGGCGCGCGTCGTCTCAGGCTTTAAAAAACAGCGTAGGTCGCGTAGGACGCTTTTAACCTATGCGTTGATAGCTGCCCGCCAATGCAAGCGCCTTTTGTCATATCCGATCGCGACGCTGCCATCACGGCGAAAAAAACAGCGGGAATCGATTCGGCCACAGGCTTATTTACAACGAGATGTCCTCCGGAAACGTCTGAACAACCCTTACGCGAAGGAGCCGCGCATGCAGCAATTTCTCATCGATTTTTTTGCGCTGCGCCGCTTTTCAATTGGGTTAATCTTACTGCTATCCGTTCTGTCAGTTTGGTTTTTTGTGCTTTTCATGAAACCAACATTTTACGTGGAGCGGGTCACGGTGAAGGGAACTGAAGAAATCAACCCCGATGACGTAATTGCCTTAGCCCACGAGCATTTATCCAAGCGCAATTGGTTCTTGGTCGCCAAATCACATCGCTTGTTCATGGATACAGATACGCTGGCGCAGGATATTCGAGCGCGTTATGATCTTGACCAGCTTGTCTTTGCCGCCCATTGGCCCTCAAAAAGCTTGGAGCTCACCGTAAAGGAAAAGCCGTCCATGCTGGTCTATGCAGCAAACGATAAGCATTATGCCGTCGACAAAAGCGGCAATGTGATCCGCGAATTGGGCGCAGATATCAATCCACAAGCTCTGGCGATTCCTGTCATTTACGACTATGACCCTGGCCAACCGCCAGAGATTGGCAGTAAAGTCCTCACGGCAGCTTTCATTGAAAGTGTGAGAATCTTGGCCGATGGTTTAGCGGCGTATGGAGATACACATATCCACTCGTTCCGCATCCGCGTATCACCGCAACGGGAGATACGCATCGCCGACAAAGTTCCAGAAAGCAAGGTTGATGAGACCAAGCAATCGACTGATACAAATAAACAGCTAGCCCGCGCCGCCGAATCTATCGCCAGCGCCAAAACAATTGATGAAAAAGTAAAGGAATTAAAGCAGGCTCTGAAAAATCTCGAGGTCGAAAAACTTGAGGAAGGGAGGCTGGACCAGCTCCTCAAGGAAGAGCGTGTTTACAGTCCTACGGAAGGATATGCCTACCAAGAGCTGGAGGTCTATATGCAGGAAGGTTGGTCCCTTAAGTTAGGGCATATGCTGTTCGATAACACCGAAGAGGCGCATGAAGTCCTAAATATTTTTGCGACGCTTAATGGGCAATTGAACATGAAAGAGGTGAGGGAGTACATTGATCTCCGCTTCGCAAATAGGGTATATTACAGGTAGCTATGAGTTTCTCAAAAGAGATGAACAAGTTCATCGCCACACGCATAAATGGCCTTGTATGGGTCGCCATAATTTTTGTTGCGTTGTGGTTCGTCCTGGGACTGATGATTGTGGACGTAATTGATCCATACTTGTTTATCGGATTGTGGATGCCTGTAGGGGCAGTAGCAGCCTTATTCTGCTATAAGTGGTAAAGGAGTTTGTAAAACAATAGGTATTTTTGTACATGCGCCCTGAACAGCAGGGCTTTAAAATTGCTTTATTGCGTCGCATAAGGTATATTGTGCGACTCAACTACTATTCTTCCCTTTAGCTATTTGGGCACCTGCGTGCCCTCCTCTCTTTCCCCGGCCGATGTTTGTGCGCGCACCAGCTGCCTTTTAAAAAGCAGTACTCTCTAAAATTCTTAAATCGAGATCCGCCTACAAGGTCCTAGTCAAAATTTCCTTAAAATAAAAATAAGCCCCTTATTGGCCTATTCTCCTCCCCTTGACATAGAGCACGGTGCGATTAGTGTCGCAAAAAACAACTACGACGCCCACCCGACAAAGGTCTTCTCATCTCCTAATTTGATAACAAGCCCACGCTCTGATAGCAACAGTCGCTCATCGTCCAAAAGATTGATTTGAATTGCCTGGTCAGTTTGCAAGGCAAGCGGGTACGCGTACAGCCTTTCACGGATCTCAACAACCGCTTCTATTTCCACATACGGTACCCTATACAGATCACTGGTCGCATCTTCTCCCACAAACTGCATAAGGGCAAATTGCCTTTTCTGGTCATACCACAATGTCAGTTTGTCCTGGTTTGTAGCATAGGATTCGTGGGCATACAGTAAATCAAGCGCGCCGGCTTCCGTATTGTAGCCATAATACTGAACCTGCACTTGTGCATGCCTAAAATCGGCAAGCTCAAAAATGAGCGTGTTACCAAACCACTTGCGCGCACGCACGCAGCCGGAGTAGGCGTTCATCTCGCGCATCACAATATCATTATAACCAACCAGACGTTCGCCCTCTTTATCCCAAATTGTCAAAATCGTCTCCCCGCCGCTATTCTCTCCCCTGTTGCCAAACCAAAGTCGCCCGTTGAAGCATTGCAATTCATAGATCGACCCACTCTCTATTGAGAGTTTAATATAGTCTTCGTTTTCGACATTAAACTTTGCTAATATTCGAGCAATATCACCAGATTGCGTGCTCTTGAGCTCATGCACAATGAGATATGGCTCACCATTTATGTGGACGGGCTTGCCTAGATTCGCCTGATGGGGCTCCCAATCCACGGATAAAGACTCGCTGGGGGTTTGGGCGTAAACGACTGGTTTATTCTCGTTTGATTGCGTCTCGATGCCATCTCCAAAGCCTAAAGCAATAAAAACTGCTAAGGCGGAGGCGCTCAGAACGGCACCGAGGAGCAAGCCGTTAAAAAATCGCTTGTTTTCAAGAACATGCATACTAACAATTGGGAACAAGGTACTGACAAGGATCAACCGGTAGTCCGTCTTTGCGGACCTCAAAATGCAGATGCGGGCCAGATGATAGTCCAGCACCAGGATCGCCAGGCGCACCACCGGAACGGGCAAAAACTTTGCCGACTTCGACATAGTCGTCAGTATTGACGTAAACAACGCTCAAATGGAGGTAAACAGTCATTAAGTCGCCATGCGAGATAAACACAGCATTGCCAGTAAAGCGCCCGTTGCGAATCACCTTGACCACTACCCCGCTTGCTGCAGCCTTCACCGGCACACCCATGGACGGAAAGCCGTTAATTAACGTACGCATATCTAAACCCGAATGCTCGCCAACGATGTGGCGGTACGGATACGTTGGGTCGTGGAAATAGGTCGTAATACCCTGATTAGGCATGGGCCACAATAGGCTGTTCGGATTGAGGACGAAAGAAGGGTTTTTAAGCTGTGCCTGACGCAACTTTTCTTTGATCTGGTCCTGGAGCTGAAGGATTTCTTCATTTGCAATACGCTGTTGGAAGCGAATCTCGCTTAATCGACGCTGGTACTCTTGCTCGGAGGACTCGGTTTCGGCAATCAAGCTGACTTTCCCCTGTTTCTCATCATCTAGCTTTTGCTTTTCGATTTCCAGCTCAATAGCCAAGGTCTGCAATTCTGCTTTTTCTTGCTCTAAGCCAAACTGGAAGACTTCATAATCGCGCTTGGCGGCCTTCACTGATCCCAGCGCAACGCGTACATTCGATTGGATATCGTCTAAGCGCTTGATATAGCCAAAAAACTGAGAAATGTTTTCATTTACAAGGAGGATTTCGATTTTATCGCGTTGGTCTTCCCTATTGATTTCTCGCAAGAAGCTAGCAAGTTGAACTTTTTGCAAATCGATCTGCTGCTCTTTCGCCGCGATAAGCAAGGCGGTTTCTCGAATCGTTAAATTTGTTTTTTCAATTTCAAGGTTCTTCCTTTCAATGTTTATTTCGGTTTTCTTGATACGGTTTTCGATCAGTGAAAGCTCATTTGCAAGTGATTCCTTTGTTTTTTGCTTTTCCTCTATGAGTCGCGCATATTCGTCCGCCTGGTCATCCAATGATTTTATGCTCTTGTTTTTATCGGTGATTTGCTTGTTTAACTCCTTGATTTCTTGCGATGTAAACACATCGATCGTTTGGGCATGAACAGCTATTGCCAGCGCATCAAGAGACAAGACCGACAACAAAATGACGGCGGTCAGCTTTCGAATAAAAATAAACCCATGAAGTTTCATGGATTTATTATATCACAACAACGCTCTTAATCTTTTCCTATTTGGCTGACTTGTTCACACGCTCTATCGCGAGATCCATACGGCGCAAGGACTCAAATTTACCCAGAACGGCAGCTACTTCTTGCGGGATGGGACTATGCTCTTTTCCAGTTAAAGAAACACGCGTCGG
>CAYHTI010000012.1:0-11852 GCA_964359515.1 uncultured Gammaproteobacteria bacterium
TAGAATATTCCACCACCCAAAATCTCTCCAAATCGGAGGGATTTTTGTTTTGTCCTGGAAGATGAGTTTGTTCATTTGTGTGGTCGTGCTTGGCGAAGGCGGGTTCGAATTTTGATGGCTTAAATCTTCAACCCCGCCATCGCCCCCTCAAGGATGGCGTCCGTCACGCGCCGAGCTTCCAGGGCATCACCAATGATGTATACGTGCTTCACGTATTGTTTAATCTCTTCCGCCAGCGTATCGTTCGGGATTGAACCAAGGCAGAGGACTACCGTGTCTGCTGGCAGGGTTGCGGCTTTGTTGTGGTCTTCAATGGCCACGGATTTTTGCCCGATGCCCATGAGCTTTGTCTCTTTATAGATTTTCACGCCGTGTTTTTCCAAACGGGAAAGAAGCAGCAGGCGTTCATCCACCGGAGCTTCCAGGGCGATATTTCCCGTGGTTTCGACAATGGAAACTTTATGCCCTTGTTGGGCAAGGTATTCCGCGGTTTGCGCGCCCATACAACCGCCGCCGGCAATCACCACTTTTCCCACGGCCTTGGCCTTCTTTTCAAGCAAGTCACGCGCAAGGACGACATTGGTTCGTCCGATGCCCGGGATCATGGGAACCTTGGAAGATGAACCGATCGCGACAATCACGGCGTCTGGTTTCATGCGCTTGGCATGATCCGAGGTGAACGTGGTGCGCAGGCGTACGTCTACGCCGAGTTGTTTGATCTCGTGCATCATGTCTTGGCGCAATTCTTCCCAGCCTTCGCGGTAGGGCGCGGCGGCCGCGGCAATGAGCTGGCCACCTAATTCAGCGTGTTCCTCAAACAAATCTACGCGATGTCCTTTTCGCGCGGCAATGCGGGCGGCTTCCATGCCGGCCGGTCCACCGCCGACAACGATGACATGCTTGCGTTTAGTTTTCATCGCTAAACCCTTTGCGAACAGATGCTCACGTCCTGCTTCCGGATTGACCGTGCACCATACATCCTTGTTTTCAAAAAGCCGGCTAATGCAGCCCTGGTTGCAAGCAATGCAGCGGCTAATTTCTTCTTCGCGGCCTTCTTGTACCTTTTTTGGCCAATCCGGATCAGCAAGCAAGGAGCGGCCAATGGCAATGAAGTCCGCTTGCTTGCGGGCCAGGATAGATTCAGCCATTTTCGGCGTTCGAATTTTATTGACCGCAATGACGGGAATGCGTACGGCTTTTTTAACTGCGGCCGACAAGCGGACGAGCGGGCCGTCCGGAACTGCCATCGGCGAAATCATGAGCCCTTTTCCGTAGGACGCATAATTGCCAGCGCTGATATGCAAAGCGTCTGCGCCAGCCTGCTCCAGAGCCTTGGCGATCACGAGCGTGTCTTTGATCGTGAGGCCGCCTTTGACGAGTTCATCGCCGGACAAACGCACGATAATCGGGAAGTCACGTCCTACGGCATTGCGAACAGCCCCATAGACTTCCATGAGGAAATGCATGCGCTTTGTTGCCGTGCCGCCATATTCGTCGGTGCGGCGATTGCTGAACGGAGAGAGAAATTGCGTGATCAAGTAACCATGCGCCCCATGAATTTCCACGAAATCGCAGCCCGCTTTTTTTACGCGTTTGGCCGCATCGGCATAAGCGTGGACTAGATGCCTAATGTCCTGCCTCGTCAGCTCGCGTGGAATTTCATTGACCGTCGGGTCAGGCAGGGGGGATGGAGCCACAGGCGGCATGCCGGTTGTTTTCGAAGAAGTCTGCCGTCCGGCATGATAGAGCTGGGACCCGATTTTTGCCCCATGTTTGTGTACGGCATCCGCCAGTTTTTTTAAACCGGGGATCACGCTGTCGGTATGGAGGCCAAGTTCGTAGGTGAAACCCTTGCCTTCAGGGCTGATATAGCTTGCTTCTAAAATCATGAGGCCGACGCCGCCAGCGGCAATGCGCGCTGCGTGGTCAATATGGCGCTGCGTGACGAAGCCATGCTCGTCGGCGTAATTGCGCACCATGGGCGGCATCACCAGGCGATTTTTCAGCGTCATGCTCCCAATTTGTCCGGGAGAAAAAAGATGGTCGTATGGCATAAAAAAATTGATGTTGTTTTTTGTATTGAAGCGGGTTTTTCGGTAAACAGTTTTGAGGTTGCTACCGTTAGTGTACTGCCATCGAGCAAGGCCTGTAAACATGTTATACTTACAATATAAATGCCTTTCCCTTATTTTATGGACTTCTTGAAAAAGCTCAACATGAAGCCCGCTCAATTTCTAAAAATTGCGCTCATTGTTTTCGCTGGCATTATCGTTTTTGCCATGCTACTGCGCCTCCTTGGCGCATCTTTTAATTCGCTTATGCCGAACCGCGCTTTTTTAGGCGGCATTGGTATGCCGGCATATGACTCGGATGGTTTTAGCGTCGAAGAAAGTGCTTTGTCGAATGGCTTGGTAGGCGCGCCGCAATTGTCGGTCCGTAATGTTCCGCCAATTGAACCCGGGGGAGTGGTAACGGGCAATACGGCCGAAGATTTTGAGGTCACGCATTATAGCGGAACCATCGAGACCCGCGATTTGGACGGTACATGTAAATCAATCGCCGACCTCAAGGTTTTGGCTTATGTGATTTTTGAAAATGCCAATGCCTATGAGCATGGCTGCAATTATTCATTCAAGGTTGAGAATGAACATGTTGCCGAAGTATTGGCGAAAGTGAAAGCTCTCGATCCGAAGGAGCTTGCTGAAAACACTTATACGATCAAGCGCCTTGTCGACGATTTCACGGCCGAAACCGAGGTCTTGGAAAATAAGCGCGACTCCATTGAAAAGACTTTAGCCGATGCCATCCGCGCGTACGAGGAAATCACTGGTTTAGCCGCCAAGTCGCAGGATGTCGAAACACTCGCCAAGATCATCGATAGCAAATTGCGCATTATTGAGCGCCTCACGCAAGAGCGGATCAACGTAAATGAGCAATTGGATCGTTTGTCGCGCTCCAAAGCCGACCAGCTCGACCGTTTGGCTTACACCTATTTCTCCCTCAACGTTTACGAAAACAAGTTCGTGGACGGCGAAGACCTGAAAGATTCCTGGAAAGCCGCAGTCAAACAGTTCGTCAACGACATGAACCGCATTGCCCAAGATGTCACAATCAACCTTGTCGCCTTGCTCTTCTTTGTCCTACAATACGCGTTCTATATCCTCATCTTGGTGCTGGTCGCCAAGTATGGTTGGAAAGCCGTGAAGTATATTTGGGAGAAGTAGCCTCGAAGCATAATCAAAAAATCCTGTGCCAAGGGGCGCAGGATTTTTTTGTCCAAGCACTAAGTGGGACCGGATGGATTCGAACCATCGCCTTCCATGTTATAAGCATGGTGCTCTACCGCTGAGCTACGGTCCCACTTAAGGCTCGGATGGTGCAGATGATTGTTTGCTATTTTATGTATTTCAATCAAGTGTTATCAAGTCAATCAAGGTTGCATTTTCTTTTTACTCAAAAGAAGACGCTTGGGTGCGTCTCCGTGAGTATTCCAATTTTGACCGTGAAATGTCAATTTAGGATAGGACTTTGCGGAGGCGCTGTTTGATGACGGATATGACCGATTCTTCGGTTTCCGGGAGGGATTGGCCGCTTATCAAAGCCACGGCAAAGCGTTCGCTGCCGCGCGGTTGCCAGTCTTTGATTAAATCTTTGGCGTGCAAAGGTGGCTTGGCCGTGACTTGCACTTCGATTTCGCCGGGCTTTTGTTCGATAAACAAAACCACGGTGCGAGCTTCGGGGCTATGGCTTAAAATTTCCGTCATGAGGTCTTGCAGTTGCGTCATATCCGTGCCGGTCGTGGCAAAAAGGCTGGCAGGCACCATGCTCCAGGCGAGGGACAGTTCGCGGTCGGAACGCAAATGCGTCAGGACATGGCCCCACAGCTTTAACCCGCCGACGGTTTTGGTGCGGTACAAGTTATTGGTGACGGCCTGGTAATCCGCGCCAGCTTGCAAGAGGTTGCTCACATTTTTAAGCGTGGCAGGGCTTACTTGTTGTGAGCGGAAGGAATGTGTTTCTTCCATCATGCCGGCGAGCAGGGCATCGGCAGTCGCCTTGTCGGGCTGTTGGTCTTTATAAAAATGTTGGTAGATGAGCTCAGAAGTTGAAGTCGCTTTGATGTCGACCCAATTGATTTGTCCGTACTGTTCATTGTCAGGGCGGTGGTCGATATTGATAATCGGTAACGTGAAGAACAATTCTTTGTTCTGCGCGTAGGCCTCTCCCACGGAAGAAAGCTCTACGACATTGATCGTGACAATCAGGTCGTAGATAAAGCCCGCCGGATTCACTTCAATCGCCTCAGCGGGCAATTGGCCAGATTTTGGCGTCACAAAAATGCGCAGCTTTTCATCGGTGACCGTATAGCTGATATCTGAAATAGGGAAGCGGTTCTTGTCTACTGAGATCACGCATTTTTGCAGAGCCGGGACATGCGTGAGTACCCCTTTAGCCGCTTCCAAGAAAGCCAGTTTAGCTGGGAGCAAAAAACCAGAAGAAACAATGTCCGCTTTTTTACCCATAGCCAAAAGCGCCGCGCGCATGGCCAAAGCGGCTCCAATGGCGTCGGTGGTCGGTCGTTCTGGGAGCACAAGCAAGGCAGCATTACTGCGGCCGAGATGCTCTTTGACCTGTTGTTCAACGCTAAGGGCCATAAAAATGAAAAAACTCCCTGTGGGGAGCATCATGAAAAAACGCATTCCCCCTGCAGATAAACATGGCTTATGTTCATTGCGGAACGTTCAACTATAAAGACTTTTTTAAAATAAATCAAGGGGGAGGGCGTTGCGGAACACCTTCCCCCTTTTGGGGTGCGTTTGGCCTTGTTTTGCGGGTGATTTCACCGCTTCTGTCGCCAGCGTTCGAGGTCTTCGTTTGACGTCTGGACGGGCGAATCGATCGCGGCTGCATCGGCGGCATCTGTTTGCAGCGGCCTTCCCACGGGGTAGGGCATTATCCAGTCGCCGATATCCATGAGGTCGGTCACGGGGACGGTGACTGCATCCCGCCGACCGAGGATAGGGTGGACCACCTGGTTGGTCGTGCCGCTTGCTTTTTCGTCGTCGAAGTTGCTGAGCGAGTAGTCTTCAATGCGCACGGATGACGGCGCCCGCTCAGTACGATGAGACCCAGGATGCCGCATCGCCAGCCAGACCGCGACGACCATGATGGACAGGCCGAGAACACAGCATAGGCCGAGCAGGAATGAATCGCTCTGCGATGGTTGCTGGTGCATGGGCGCTTCCTCCTTGGAAGCTAGTTTTACTATCATAACACAGCGGAATCGTCAAGCTTTTTCGTTGCGGTTTTGATTGTTTTTTGCCATGTTCTTTGTTACATTGCCTGTACTGAAACGGGCCTATGCCCTCTGTTTTGTTTACCTATGTCCCTGCCTAAAGCATACGCACCGCAAGACCACGAAGCCCCGCTCTATAAGGCTTGGCAAGATAAAAAATTGTTTAAGCCGGAGGTGCACCCTGATGGTAAACCATTTTCCATTGTTTTACCGCCGCCCAATGCCACGGGTGTTTTGCATTTGGGACATGCCACCATGTTGGCGATTGAAGATATCATGGTCCGCTATCACCGCATGTTGGGCGAGGCCGCCTTGTGGGTGCCTGGCACGGATCATGCCGCTATTGCCACGCAGACTACGGTCGAGAAAAAAATCATGAAAGAGGAGGGTAAAACCCGTCACGACCTCGGGCGCGACGAATTTTTAGAACGGGTCAAGCTTTTTGTTGAAGATTCGAAAAACACCATCCGATCCCAAGTTCGCGTCATGGGAGCGAGTGTGGACTGGGATCGTGAACGGTACACACTAGATGAGTCGCTTAACCGCGTCGTCAGCGAAGTCTTTGTTAAAATGTATGAGGACGGTTTGATGTACCGCGGACACCGCATCGTCAACTGGGATCCAAAAGGACAAACCACTGTCGCGGATGACGAGTTGGAACATGCGCAGGAAAAGGCGCCGTTTTATACGTTTAAGTACGGTCCTTTTGAAATCGGCACCGCGCGGCCAGAAACTAAGTTTGGCGACAAGTACGTGGTCATGCATCCCGAAGACGAACGCTATAAGGCTTTTAAGCATGGCGATACATTTACGGCCGAATGGATCAATGGTCCGGTCACGGCCACCGTGATTAAAGACGCGGCCTTCGACATGTCGTTTGGCACGGGTGTCATGACCATTACCCCGTGGCACGATGCAACTGACTTTGAAATCGCCGAGCGCCATAAACTCGACAAGCAACAAATCATCGACTTTGATGGCAAGCTATTGCCTGTCGCGGAAGAATTCGCCGGAATGAAGATCGACGAAGCGCGCCCCAAAATCGTGGAAAAGCTCGCGTCAAAAGGGTTGCTCGTAAAGACCGACGAGGCTTATGTGCACAATGTCGCAGTCAGCTACCGCGGTGGCGGCAAAATCGAGCCGCAAATCAAGGAGCAATGGTTCATTAACGTGAACAAGCCCGCCGTGGAGTGGCCCTCCTTCGCTAAAGCTACGGAGGGTAAAAAAGGGAAGAAACTTTCCTTAAAAGAGGTTATGCAAGCGGTGGTGCGCGATGGGGATATCAAAATCATTCCAGCTCGTTTTGAGAAAACCTATTTCGCCTGGATCGATCATTTGCGCGACTGGTGCGTCTCACGCCAAATCTGGTGGGGACATCGTATTCCGGTTTGGTACAAGCCTCGGTCATCCCAGAAGCGACTTGCCGGCCGTAGTTCTAACGAAGGCGGGCGTGAGGAGCTATCTGGGATCCCCTCCTCGAAGGGGGTGGACATCCACGTCGGCATGAAAGCTCCTCGCGGCAAAGGTTGGGAGCAAGATTCCGACACGCTCGATACTTGGTTCAGCTCGGCTTTGTGGTCTTGGAGCACATTAATTGACCCTAAGCTCACCGAGGATGGTTCATTATCGTTACAGGATTTGCTCGACCAAAGCCCGGATTTCAAAAAATTCCATCCGAATTCAGTGATGGAAACGGGCTATGACATCATTTTCTTCTGGGTTGCCCGCATGATTTTGATGACGACCTATATCACCAAGCAAGTCCCGTTCCATACGGTGTATTTGCACGGGCTGGTGCGCGACATGCAGGGGCGCAAGATGTCCAAGTCGCTGGGTAACGGCATTGACCCTGTCGAGATGGTGGAAAAATACGGCGCGGACGCGGTGCGGTTAAGCTTGGTCATCGGCACCACACCTGGCAATGACACCAAGCTTAATGAGCAAAAGATCGAAAACTACCGCAACTTCGTGAATAAGCTTTGGAATATTGCGCGTTTTATCCTCACGACAGTGAAAGAACCTCGGTTGGTTGAAGAGGCACCCAAGCCAGTCTCGCTCTCTGACCGCTGGATTTTGTCGCGCTTCCAGCGCTTGATTGAACAAACCACCAAGCATGTTGACTGCTTCGAGTTCTCGGCCGCCGGTGAAGCTTTGTACGCGTTTACCTGGAACGAACTGGCCGATTGGTACGTGGAAGACGCGAAGGTTGAAGCTGATAAAGACGAGGTTTTGCTCTATATCCTCACCAACTTGATTAAGCTTTGGCAGCCGTTTACGCCCTTTGTCGCGCAGGTCCTCTGGCAGGAGTTATCCAAGGATAAGGACTACGTGATGGTTGCTGCATGGCCAAAAGCAAAGACCGACCTCATCGATGACGCCGCAGAGAAACACTATGCATTGTACCAAGATGTCGTGACCCAGATCCGCAATTTCCGCGCGGAGTTTAATGTGCCTTATACCAAGTCCTTCCTGGTAACGGTCATCACGGAACAGGTTGAGGCTGTCGAATCCTTGCGCGCCGCAATCACCCGCAAAACGAAAATCGAGGCCATGGTCGTGACTGCAGCTGACCGCGCCGCGCAACAAGAGGCGACCTGCTATTTCAGCGGCGGCAAGGTGTATATTCCCATGGCTGGCCTGGTAGATGTCGAAAAAGAACGCGCCCGCCTGCAGAAAGAGCTGACCTCGGTCCGGACGTATATTCTCGGGCTCGGAAAAAAGCTGTCGAACAAGGAGTTCGTCAAAAATGCGCCAGAAGCCGTCGTGGCCGCTGAGCAGCAGAAACAGGCGGAAGGCGAAGCAAAAATGAAATCTATTGAGAGTCAATTAAGCATGTTGGCCTAATCTGTCATTCCCGCGTCCTGCAGGGATCTCCGCACACTAATAAGTTGCGGAGACAGGCGGGAATCCAGACGAAGCACGTACATTTCACCGAGTATGCATAAACCAACCAAGCCCGAAATTGCGGAGTTCCTCACACGCGGCGTCGAAGAAGTTATTGAGGCAAAAGAGTTTGAAAAGATGCTCGCGAGCGGCAAGCGCATCACGGCCTATTTAGGCATTGATCCCACGGGCGCAGATATCCATCTCGGTCACAGTATTTTGCTGCGCAAGATGCGTAAACTGCAAGACTGGGGCCACGAAGTTATTTTGCTTATCGGTGATTTTACGGCCATGATCGGCGACCCGACCGGCCGTGATGCCGCGCGCCAGCCGCTCAATACGGAGCAGGTCCTTGAGAATGCAAAAGACTACCAGGAGCAGGCGGCCAGTATCCTTGATTTTGAAGGAAGCAACCCGGTGATCATCAAGTACAATAGCCAGTGGCTAGGCGAGATGAATTTTGGCGCGATCGTTGATTTGGCCGCTAACTTTACCGTGCAGCAAATGCTGGAGCGCGACATGTTCCAACGCCGCATGACGGAAGGCAAACCAATCAGTTTGCACGAGTTTTTGTACCCGCTCATGCAGTCCTATGACAGTGTACATATGGGTGTTGATTTGGAATTCGGCGGCACGGACCAACTGTTTAACATGCTCGTTGGCCGTACTTTGATGCGCAAACTGAAGGGCAAGGAAAAACATGTCTTGGCGGTGTCATTATTGGAAGGCTCAGACGGCCGCAAGATGAGCAAGTCTTTCGGCAACCATATTCCGCTACGCACGCCAGCCAAGGATATGTATGGCAAACTTATGTCCATAAAAGATGAGCTCATTGGCCGTTATTTCTGGCTCTGCACGGATGTTTCAAAAGCAAAGATCGAGACAATGGAAAAAGAAATGAAAGCCGGTGCGAACCCGCGTGATTTCAAAATGGCCCTCGGCCGTGAGATCGTGGGTATGTACCACGGCGAAGACGCAGCCAAAGCGGCAGAAGCGGCTTTCATCGCGCAATTTCAAAAGGGTGCACTGCCAGATGATATGCCGGTCGCGGAACTATCAAAGAAAAAATGGAATATCGTCGACCTGCTTGTTGAAACCAAGTTGGTCAAAAGCAAAAGCGATGCTAAGCGCCTGGTCAAAGAGGGCGCGGTGAAACTAAACCAGGAACCAGTCAAAGATATCGAGGCTGAGCTTGTACTAAAAGACGGCGATGTTTTGCAGAAAGGGAAGCGGGAATATAGAAAATTCAAGGTTTAGCAAAAAATAGCCCGTCACTCCTATGTCCGATGCCAGTGAGGATGATGCTGCACCAAGAAAGGAGGCTGAGCACATTCTTCCTGGAAACGCCGGATACATCTCACGAAGCGCAGCTGATCTATAGCATGATCCCCTGCGCCTTCCCTGTCGTGTCTGACCCCAGCTTGGCCCACGACCATTGTATTATTTTATTAATCTAGCAGCGCGTCGATTTCTGTCCGCATCGTTTCAATCGGATACGCGCCGATGATGTTTTTCCTTGTCCCGTCACGCTTGATGAGGATCGTCGTTGGCGTGCCCGACACATTGTCGTCAGTGCCGCGCTGCAGGTCTCGTTCAACGCGCTTGATTGTTTGGTGCTTGTCGAGGCAGCGGTTGAACTTGTCCATATTCAGGTTCATGTCTGAAGCGATATCCAGCAGCAATGCTTCGTCGAGCTGGTCTTGCTTTTCGTAGACCAGGTCAATGTATTTCCAAAAAGCGTCATTGCGGCCTTGCTTGTACGCGCATTCACTAGCTTCAGAAGCCATTTGCGCGTAGGGATGGAAGCTGAGCGGGAAGTGGCGGTAAACCCAGGCTACTTGGCCATCGTATTCGTTGACGAGTTGGTTCATGACGGGGTGGTGGCGTTTGCAGAAAGGGCATTGCAGGTCGGCGTATTCAACCATAATAATTTCGGCGTGCTTTGAGCCGAAGAGGTGGTCATTGCCGATTATGTAAGGATGTTTCACGGCGCTTGCGGCGACCGGGGTGGAAAGCAGCCAAGATGCCAAGGCAATTGATGCGAACATAGGTTTCGTTTAATTAAGGTGATTACACTACCTTTTAGTTGCTTGGTCAAATAGCCTTATGTGGGCAGCCCAGGGCGTTTTTATTTAACGAAAAACGACCATGTACCCGAACGAAGTCTGTGGTACATGGTCGTTTTAATTGTGACTTTATGCTTTTGCCTCTTCGGCCTTAGGCGCCTCCTTGTCCGCCGGAGCTTCAGCAGAGGCGGATTCTTTCTTTTTGGCTGCGGCTTCCATCTTCACCTTTTTGGCATCGGCCTCGGTTTTGGCACGTTCTTCGCGGGCAATTTTGCCGAGCTTAGAAACATTGCGCTTCTTGTCTTTGATGATGCCGGCCGTGACGAGGAGGTTATGGACCGTGTCCGTCGGCTTGGCACCGACCGAGATCCAGTAGTTGATGCGTTCCGCGTTCAGGTTCATCGTTTCCTCTTTGTGACGGGGGTCAAAGTGGCCGATGTTTTCAATATAGGTACCCCACGGGTCCTTCTGGTGTTCGATAACGAGCAAACGGAAAGTCGGCTGCTTGCGCTTGCCGACGCGGGATAATTTAATCTTCAACATGTTATTTGAGGCCTTTGAAAATTGCGATCTGCTTGGGTTGCGCTGCGGTGCTCCTCCGGCGTACATCTGGGTACGCCTACGTCCGCTCCTCGCGCCACCCGGCGCATCTCATCAATTTTGAAAGGCCTAAAGTTAGTTTTACAGGCTAAAAAAACAAACCTCCTGATTGACGGATCGGGACGTTTGCTTATAAGAGCATGGACACAGCTTAGGGAAATGTGGCTTGATTGTCAAGGTGGTTATCAATAACAAAAATGCGGCCACAGATTACGCGGATGAAGTCAGGATTACACGGATTTCTTTTAAAAATCTGTGTAATCCATTAAATCCGTGTAATCCGTGGTCGCATTTCCTTACAACCGCGTACCCAGCTCCTTCGCTTCATCCAACTTCACCGAGAGCAGCTTGGAAACACCATCGCCGCCCATGGTCACGCCGTAAATCATGTCGGCGATGCCCATGACCGTGCGGTTATGGGTGATGATAATAAACTGGGTTTTACTGCGCAGGTCGTCCAAGATGCGCGCCATGCGCTGCGAATTTGCTTCATCGAGCGCGGCATCGACTTCGTCCATGAGCACGAATGGGGTAGGGGTGTTATGGATAATGGCCGCAACAAGGGCCAGCGAGGTTAATGAACGTTCGCCGCCGGACAGCATGCTGATGGCTGATAATTTTTTGCCAGGCGGGCAAGCGAAGATATCAATGCCGCGATAATCGCTGCGGCGATATTTTTTCGCGCGAGAGGGGGCTTCCTCTTCCTCTTCAGTCAGGCTAGTCGGTTGCGGTTCGCCGTCAGGGTTTTGTTGCGTTGCCGCGGCTTCAGGCGCCACCTCTTCCTCCATCACCTTGATAAGCTTAGCTCGTCCGCCCCCGAATAAGATCTGGAAATATCGTTCAAATTCCTTGTTGATACGGGAAAATGCTTGGTCAAATTGCGTGGAAATTGTTTTATCGAGCTCCTGGATGACTCGTTCAAGTTGGTTCATGGTTTTTTCCAGGTCTTCGATTTGTCCGGAAAGGAAATCGTGGCGCTCTTTTACTTGGTTGTATTCAGTCAATGT
>CAYHTI010000013.1:0-11731 GCA_964359515.1 uncultured Gammaproteobacteria bacterium
CCACTGGCTGCCATATGAAAAAACCAAAATCCAGCCAGGAGCGGACGCCGCGGATGACCTCGCCAAAAGGAGTGAATAGGAGGAGGAGTAAAAAAAGGCAGAGGACATACAGCCATGGATAAAAAGGCTGCCACAACCGGTAGTCCACTGTCATAAAAAAAGAAGCGAGGGCTAGGCCAGCACAAAAAAAGAGGACTTGTTTTACTACCAAGGAGCTCTCAAGTGGGCCCAAACCGAGTTGGACGCTATAGAGCGCAGTCAACCCAAAAGCAAACAACAAAAAAATTGTGACAAGAAGGACACGGTCGCATTTCAAAAAGGCCTGCCAAAATTTCTGCATGTTTTCCTAAAATCGTTTCTCAATTTCAATAAAAGAAGGATCAAAATTTCCTTCAAAATCACGATAGGACGAAAGATCGAGAATGTTGACGCTCGGGATGATCTCGACGTTGGAAACGGAAGCAAGGGTTGTACTCCAGCGAGCTGAAATTGGCCGTACTTGCCCCGAGCTAAAGTCAGGTAACGGGAGTTTGTTTACTGCGACCACTCGATTGCCGCTGTAAAGAGCGATCTGCACTTCCACACTATTGAAATTATAGGCCGTGGAGTTCGTAACAACTGCGGAAACTTCGCTGATCGGTAATTGTCCGCTGAGTTCGCTCTGTCGCGCGGGAATGAATTTCTTTTCCGTGATAACAAATTTTGAGCGCTCGGGCCCCCAGGTTTCATACTGGACGACACGCTGCCACTGTTCATTGTCAATCAATAGTTGGGGCGTGCCACTGGCCGGAGCTTTGACATTGAGCGCCATCAAAAACTTTTCTTCCCCTGGCAGCAGGAAACCATTTTGTTCATCCAAAACCGCCGTACCGACCCCAAAACGGTAGGTAAACGCCGTTAAGGCCCATTTCGTGTTTGGATTGCGCACACGAGCAACGACATCGACCTGTCCAGCCGTCCCAGGAATAATCTGCCTGGAAAGCACCTGAAGCTCTTGAATCCGGTTTACATCATGGACACCCTGCACATCAATATAACTGCGTGATGCGGTCGATAAGGAACGCGTATATTCATCTTGCTCGATGGCGTAGAAAACGACAATACGGTACAAGGCATACCCATAGGTCAGAACGCTAAAAACAAGCAGAGCGATAACCAAAGCCCGCTTTAGCTGCTCACGATGCGTGACAAACCAATATCCCCACTTCAGCTCGCGCTCGCTCAGCTCTTCTATAGGCGCGGAACCATGGTCAAAACCCTCTGCCATAAAACAATGTCGTTAATGCGTTCATTTTATCACGAGAGACTCCGCAGTCCTAATTAGGCAAAGCGCCACAAAAAATGAGGAGTGTCAACGTGGAAATAGGCCGCAAATCATGGTACACTGTCTTCAGAAATTCACTGGGGAATACTCCCCTTTTTGTTACACTTGTTTCCCAAATGTTTATGACCAGAAAACCAGCAAATTCCGGACCAAAATACGACGCCTCATCCATCACCGTCCTTGAAGGACTTGACCCAGTTCGCAAGCGCCCAGGCATGTATATCGGCAATACGGGCGAAGGCGGTTTACACCATCTTGTCTGGGAAATTGTTGATAACTCCATCGACGAAGCCATGGCCGGCCATGCCGACCGGATCATTGTGTCCCTTTTGCCAGATAATATGGTTGAAGTGGTCGACAATGGACGCGGTATTCCGGTGGAAAAACATCCCACAACCAAAAAATCAACGCTTGAAACCGTCCTGACCGTACTGCATGCCGGCGGTAAATTCGGCGGAGAAGCCAGCGGCTACAAAGTATCCGGCGGTCTGCATGGCGTGGGCGCATCCGTCGTCAATGCCCTTTCCACCTATCTGAAGGCCGAGGTCATGACCGGAGGCAAAGTCTGGATGCAGGAATTCAAGCGCGGCAAACGCTTGGGCGAAGTTAAGCCGATCGGAAAATCATCTGAAACCGGCACAACAATTACCTTCCAACCTGACCCGGAAATTTTTTCCGTGATCGAGTTCAAGTGGGAAACAATCCTCAACCGCTTACGCCAACAAGCCTACCTCACCAAAGGGCTTCATCTCATCCTCAATGATTTCCGCGACAAAAACAAAGAGGCCTCTTACGGCTTCTACTTTGAAGGCGGCTTGAAATCTTACGTAAAACACATCAATCGCGATGAGACGATCCAGAATGAAGAAATTTTTTACGTCGAAAAAGAGGCCGAAGGATTAAAGGCCGAGGTGGCGGTGCAATATACGGACAATATCCGCCAAGAGCTGCAGTCCTTCACGAACAACATTCTGACTCCGGGCGGCGGCACCCATGTCGTTGGTTTCCGCACCGCGCTCAGCCGCACCTTGAATGCCTATGGCCGCAAAAAAGGTTTGCTCAAAGAAAAGGATGAAAACCTGACTGGCGATGATACCGTGGAAGGCATTACGGCCATTATCAGCGTCAAAATTCCTGACCCTCAGTTTGAAGGACAAACGAAAGACAAGCTCGGCAACCCCAACGTGAAACCGCTGGTTGACGAGATCGTGGCAACGGCTTTGGGTGATTGGCTCGAAGAACATCCAAAAGACGCCGAAAAAATTATCGGCAAGTGCGTGCTGGCGGCCCAAGCGCGCCGCGCGGCCAAGGCGGCTCGTGAATCAGTTTTGCGCAAAGGTACTCTCGATTCCTTTAACTTGCCTGGCAAGCTGGCCGACTGCTCGTCAAACGACGCCTCCAAATGCGAACTCTTCATTGTAGAAGGTGACTCCGCCGGCGGCTCGGCCAAACAGGCCCGCGACCGCATGTTTCAAGCCATCCTCCCCTTGCGCGGCAAATTGCTCAATGTGGAAAAGACGCGTTTAGACCGCGTCCTGAAATCGGAAACTATTTTACCGATGATTATCGCCATGGGCACCAATATCGGCGAAATGTTCGATATCAATAAGCTGCGTTACCATCGCATCGTCTTGATGGCCGATGCTGACGTCGACGGTTCGCATATCCGCACTTTGCTACTCACCTTCTTCTACCGCCACTTCAAGCCGCTCATTGACGCGGGACATATTTACATCGCCCAACCGCCCCTGTACCGCATCAACAAAGGCAAAGAACTGCACTACGCCTATACGGATGAAGAAAAAGAAAAAATCGTTGCCGAAATGATGAAAGGCTTAGACGCCAAGCTGAAAAAGAAGTTGGAAGAAGAACTTGCTAAGGCCGCTGAGCAAGAGGCCGCCGAAGGCGAGGCACCCGAAGCACCGAAAGTCGGAGGCATCAGTATCCAGCGTTATAAGGGTCTCGGTGAAATGAACCCCGAACAACTTTGGGACACGACACTCGATCCGGACAAACGCGTACTTAAACAGGTCACCGTAGATGACGCAGCACTCGCCGACGAAACGTTTAAAATCCTCATGGGCAGCGAAGTTGCTCCGCGCAAGCGCTTTATCCAGACGCATGCGAAGAGCGTGAAAAACCTTGATATTTAGCACCCCCGATCGACTCAAAAAACCCTCTAAATAGGGTTTTTTGTTATCCCTTGCACTTTTCAGCTATTTTCGTTATAGTTTCCTCGTAATCGAATGGCCCGCGAGGGTCGTTTTTAAGTCCCACACTTTTTATTAAAATTAGGGATAAATTGCGATCCTTCGACTATCGCTCAGGGTCCCTATCCAATATGCCCACAATCCTGACCAACAACCGCCTCGTGCGCTATTTTAAGGAAGCCTACGTGGAATTGCGCAAAGTCGTTTGGCCCACGAATGAGACCACGCGCAAGCACACACTTCTCGTCATCGGCATCAGCTTGTTTGTTGCCTTGTACTTTGGTGTATTGGACTACGTTTTAAACTTGGCTGTCGAACGCCTTATTTAATCTATGGCAAAACAAACATCACAAGGCCGCCGTTGGTACGTCCTGCACACCTACTCTGGGTATGAAGAAAACGTGGAGCGCAATATGCGCCAGCGTATCGAATCCATGGACATGCAAGACAAGATCTTCGATATCATGATCCCCAAGGAAAAGAAGATCAAAATCAAAAATGGCAAGCGCAAGGTGGTTGAGGAAAAAATCTTTCCCGGCTATGTCCTGGTTAACATGATCGTGACCGACGATTCCTGGTACGTGGTACGCAATACGCCCAATGTCACTGGTTTCGTGGGTACAGGAACGACACCAACCCCAATTTCGGAAGACGAAGTCAAACAGCTGCAGAAAAAGATGGGCGTGGAAGAACCGAAATACGAAATCGATGTTACGGTCGGCGCTCCGGTCAAGATTGTGGACGGCCCATTCAAAAACTTCGAAGGCAAGATCAACGAAGTCGACGACGAACGAGGCAAAGTCAAAGTCCTGGTCAATATGTTCGGCCGCGAGACTCCCGTGGAATTGGATTTCCTTCAGGTTAAAAAGATTTAAACGTCAGACTTCGAGTATCCCCTTCGGCCAACGGAGGGAGCTTCTTGCTCGAATCACCTTACGTTTAAATCATTGCTATGGCGAAAGCTATTAAGACCACGATCAAGCTGCAGATCATGGGTGGCGCAGCCAACCCAGCGCCGCCAGTCGGCCCCGCTTTAGGCCAACACGGCTTAAACATCGCGGAATTCTGCAAGAAGTTTAATGAGGCCACGCAAGACCGCCGCGGACAAGTTGTCCCGGTCGTCATCACGGTGTACGAAGACCGCACGTACAGCTTCATCCTCAAGACGCCTCCGGTTCCGGACCTCTTGAAGCAAGCGGCTAAAATCCAAAAAGGTTCGGGCAAACCGAATGCTGACAAAGTCGGAACGGTTACACGCGCGCAAATCCGCGAAATCGCCGAACTCAAACTACCAGACACGAACGCTTCAAGCGTTGAAGCTGTCATGAGCATGGTGGAAGGGTCAGCCAAACAAATGGGATTGATCGTGAAGGAGTAACCTATAACTTTAACCCGTGGGACCGTAAACCACTCGCTTGCGCTCGGGTTTACGGCGCGCCTGACCTGTACCAGGTTTGGCCGTCGTTGCCGGAGTCTTAACGAGACTGGTACGGGCTTGAACCACAACAATCGTATGGCACGTTCCAAACGCTACCAAGAATCAGCAAAGAAAGTGAACCCGGAAAAACTGTACCTCATCGATGAGGCCGTTAAATTAGTCAAAGAAACCTCTACGACAAAGTTTGATGGCAGCGTTGAGCTGCATGTTCGCGTGGGCATTGATGCCACGAAAGGTGAACAGCAAGTGCGCGGCACGGTCCCCTTGCCTCACGGCTCCGGCAAAACCGTAAAGATTGCGGTGTTTGCTGAAGGTGAAAAGGCCAAAGAAGCCAAAGCAGCCGGCGCAGATGTCGTTGGCGGTGCTGAATTAGTTGAGGAAATCAAGGCGACAGGCAAATTCAGCTTTGAAATCGCCCTCGCAACACCTGACATGATGAAGCACTTGGCCAAAGTCGCCAAAATCCTTGGCCCCAAGGGCTTGATGCCTTCGCCAAAAAACGAAACGGTTACCAATGATGTGGTAAAGACCGTCGGCGAATTGAAAAAAGGTAAAATTGCCTTCAAAAACGACACCACCGGCAACGTGCATATGGTGATCGGAAAAATCTCTTTTGCTCCCGACCAAATCAAAGAAAACTTCCTGGCTGCCATGGACGCGGTCCGCAAGGCCAAACCAGCATCCAGCAAGGGAACGTATATCCAATATGTCTCTTTGAACGCAACGATGGGCCCCGGCATTGCCGTCTCCCTCGCCTAGCGTAGACAAAAACGATTGAACACTTAAGGACACGCTGCTGCGTGTCCTTATCGTTTAATCCCGTTTTTGCTGATTTCTGTGTTATAATAGGCTTATATGCAATTCATTTGGGATTTTGTCATCTTCCGTCCGCTGCTAAATTTGCTCATCGGGTTATACAATACGATCGGCCTTGAAAATCTAGGCCTGACCATTATTTGGCTGACCGTTCTCATGCGGATCGCTTTGCTTCCGCTGTCGATTAAAGATGAGGCCCGCCGCGAAAAGGAACGCAAGTTAAGGGCCGAGCTGAAAGCATTGCAGCGACAATTTGCTAATAATCCAAGCGTTCTACGCGACGAGCAGCGCAAACTCATGCGCAAACACCGTTTCCGACGCTGGCCGAAAGTCATTATCTTGCTAGTCCAAGGTCTTGTCTTCATTATCCTCTACCAAATCTTCATCCACGGCATCAATCTGAGCACGGTTGTCGATGCTCTGTACACGTTTGTGCGCGTGCCATTTTTTATCAATACCAAATTCTTGGGCATTGACGTGGCACAACGCAGCGTAATCCTCTCAGGTTTGTGCGGCGCGCTGCTGTTTGCTAACATTTGGCTAGACCACCAGTTGGATAATGCTAAGTGGACACGTTCGGATTTGATGTTTCTCTTCGCTTTTCCTTTGTTCACATTCGGCTTCCTTTACATGCTCCCGGCCGTCAAATCGATCTTTATCCTGACAACCATGGTCTTTTCCGACATGATCCTCCTTATCTCGACCTTTCGAGAAAGCGTGAAGGAGCAGGAAAAAATCATGGCCGAACGGTCAGCTGAAAAGGCCCGTTTACAAGACAAACGCGTTCCGCACCCGACTGAGCGCTTTCGCTAATATCACTTTATGTCCAAAGAAGAATCATCCTTAGACGAGCTGGTCTATTCTTTCGTTGTCGAAGACGTGCTGGGCGGCTTTTTTATTTCCGTCCCGCCGGGACATGTCGCTTGCGTTTATGACCGCGGCAAGGGTGTCTTGAAAAAAGTTTATACCCCTGGCCTGCATTTCAAACTCCCCTTCTGGCAGAAGGCCAAGCTGTTCAATACCCAAACGCTTGAGTACACCATTAGCGCCGAATTCGACCTCAAACATTCCCGCGCCTTGGGTGACCAGCCGATTAAAGGCGTGACTTCGGACAAAAAGAATGTCACCCTCACCGGCACCATCCTCCTGCGCATGGACGCCAAGCTTTTGCCATCCATTTGGCAAAATATCGGCGAAGACTTTGTCCCCAAGGTCGTCCGCCCGGCCATCCGCAGCCGCGTACGCCTGGTAACTTCACGCTTCAGCGCTGAAGAACTTATCTCCACCAAGCGCGACGAAGTAGAAGAAGACATCGCCCAAGAGCTGACCGATGTACTCCATCCCCGCGGCATCTACGTAGAAAATGTTCTGCTCAGCGAAATCAAATAGCCAGAAACAATTCCACCGCCTAAAGGGCGGTGGTTTTATATTCATCTACGCTCGACAGGTCTTCCCCCAACTCTTTCTTAGCAAATGTCGGTCCGGGGCTTGAGGCGCCTACAAATCCAGGCGCCGCCGGAGCCGAGCGTGTGACTCGCCGCTGGGTGCGGGCGAAACGCCAGGCAAAGAAAAGCTCCCCACCCAAAGCTATGACAAACAATACTCCCATCGCTACTGCGGATAACACTCTTGCCCCCTGAAGAACCAAAAGTGCGGTCAGCAAGGCAGATAAGAGCATTCCTTGGCGAAACGTGATTCTCACTAGGTGGTATAACAACATGTCGGCCCCTCGCCTTCTGCGGATAAATAAACCTACCAGGGCCATGGTGCCAATCATGGCTAAAAAGAAAATCGTGTAAAAAAACAGGAAGCCTAGCCAGTTCGTGGCATCTGGATCGATAGCAAACAAGGTCCAGCCCCATCCGGTCCACAGCAAGAGCGTGGCGATGGTCATGAGGATGATCAGCTGGCGTAAGGTCATAGCGCAGCGGGCCTAGAGAAGGATTTGCAGTTGTTCAGCGCACAAAACACCCACGCGTTTGTTGACGGCTTCAAGCAATTCTTGTTCGCGAAATTTTAGTTCATGCCGCAATGAAGCGTCCAAGCTGGCAATGCAAAGACGGCGTTGCTTGAGGGAAACGGCCTGGGCCGATTTGGCTGTTGTCTCCGGGCCAAACCACTCGTTTAAAACATCATTAGCAATATCCACGGCCACAGCCGCTTGCACGGGCCGCTCAAGGCCGTTTTGCCGTAAACGCTTGGGGAGCATGGATCGCAAGGTCGTAAAAGCCATAGGGCAGGAACAAGGCTTACGAGACTTATTATAGCATGCGATGGGGGCGTGAATTTAGACGCGCGCGTACTGACAAATGTCTTTATAGTCACAGTTTTTGCACACTTCCGGTTTGGCCGTTGGCGCGAAGTCGCTTGATTGGATTTGCGCGATCCGGCTGACGATATCTTCTTTTAACTTGTCTTTCTGCTTATCCGTCGCCTCAAATGTCTTGGCCTGCTGGTCTTCAAGGAAATAGAAGGTCAGGGCCGCTACCGGCTCCTTGAGCACCTCTTCGGCCGCGATATGGTACAAGACAAGCTGGTCTTTCTTGTCCTTGGCCAGTTCCTTTGGCGATTTCGATGACTTGTAATCAATGAGGTGCAAACCGCGGGCATCTCGGTCGATGCGGTCAATAGATCCGGTAATCGTGTGCCCGCCAAGCTTAATGGAAAAACGCTTTTCCGTGCCAATCACAACAGGCCAGTGGCCTTCATTCTGACGATAAAACGCCCGCAAAAATTCGCGCCCTTTTTTCTGGTAATGCTTTTTCTCAGCCTCATCCTTGTACCACTCATCGATCCAAGATTCGTCAAAATAGCGCAATAATTCATCTAAAGAAGGTACACTGGCCTTATCTTCTGGCCGTGGTTTGGCAAACAGAGCCGCTTGCGAGGCCTGGGACAAGGCCATTTGCTGGTTAAAAAACAATTCTAGCGCCTTGTGCAGGCTTTGACCGAAGCTTCGCGCCTTGCTCCCCGCCTTAGGAATTTTAAGGACATGCGCATAACGGAATTGCCAAGGACACTTCTTAAAAGTCTGCAGCACGGTATAGCTGTAGGACTTTGGTAAATACTTTTTGTAATCTAAGGTTTGGGCTTTTGTCGCTTCCGCGTTTTTTTTCATGGCTTGCCCACAGCCCAAACCAACCGTAGCAGATACCTCGGCTGGTATTTCCGGGAAACCTAATTCGACGAGGAAACGAGAACGCTTTTTGGCGCGCGCTCCGCCGTAGTCCTCGGCCGATGTTAGAAAGAGGCCCAGCTTGGCGCGTGTTATGGCCACATAGCAAAGGCGTCGTTCTTCCTGCATATGGGCGAGTTTGGGATCGCTAATGGCCGCTTCCTTGATAAACGCGTCGGGAATTGGCAAGGCATCGCGGCGCGAGGCGCTTGGAAAACGCTTGTCGACCATGTTCACGACAAAGACATACTTGAATTCAAGCCCCTTGGAACCGTGGATGGTCATGATTTTGACGGTGTCTGGCCCAATTTCGGCGTCTAAGGGGAGGTCGCCGCGATCGCCTGAAATACGTGTCAGCTCTAAAAACTGTAGGAAGGCATGCACGCTCTTGTCTTCCTGCTCGGCCTCAAAGCGCCGCATGACCCGCCAGAAATGGTTAAGGAAATCATAAGTTTCTTTCTGTTGCAAAGGCTCAAGGGTCTCAAAATACTCCCGCAACTCAAAATCCTCCACAAAAGCCATAGCCACTTCACCCACCGACTTCGTCCTGGCCAAAACGGCATGCGCCTGTATGCGGCTTAACACCGTTTCACACTTGCGCACACCAGCTTCACTGACGCCAACGGCGGCCGCATGCTTCATGCTTTCGTAAAGCGACACGCCTTTTTTATGGCTATGATGTAGCAATGTAACGAGATCCTCGTTATCAATGTCGACGGTGGGCAAAATCAATATACGATAGAGGGCGCCACTTTCGACATACTTGTCTAGCACTTTCAAGTAAGAAATGAGGTCCAATACGGCAGGCTTGGTATACAGTCCCTGTGAAGCCAGATACTGATACGGGATTTCCGACAAAGTAAGCGCCTGCAAAAATGGCTCGGCATGGGCATTCGCGCGCGCGAGGATGGCTATGTCGCCCCATTGGAGAGTCGTATCAGCACGGCGCAACTCAAGGATTTTTTTAATGACGGCGGCCGCTTCTTGGTTAATATCCGCAACATGGAGATGTTCGATAAGGCCCTTGGTCTCTTGTGCGGAGACAAGCTGCTTTGAGACAGCCTCTAAACCAGCTTTGCCCACCCCCTGTCTCAATTGGAATTCCAGACGGTCAGGGTTATTGTGCTGGATAAAACCATAAGCTAAATCCAAAATATTTTGCGCGGAGCGATAATTTTCAGTTAAAACAACCTGGGTGCTTCCCGGAAAATCTTTCTGAAAACCTAAAATATTACTTAGGGTCGCGCCGCGGAACTTATAAACGCTTTGGTCGTCATCACCGACGACCGTGATATTGTTACGCGGATTGGCCAGCAGCTTAACGAAATCATATTGCGCCCAGTTCGTATCTTGGAACTCGTCCACCAAAACATACTTGAATTGGCGGCGATAGTGCTCCAATAAAACAGGGCGTTTCTCGAATAGCGAGCGGACCTCCACGATCAAATCGCCAAAATCAAGGGCGTGGTTTTCGCGCAGTAGGCGCTGGTAAGCCGCGTAACATTCGGCCAGTTCCTTCATCCTCACGACTTCTTGGGACCACAGTTCCCTTACCTCCTTGTCTGAAGTTGCCCCTTTTTCCGCCTTTTTCTTTTTTGGTTTGGGCGAAGCAAAACTTTCGCCAAATTTGATAAAGGCCACATGATCGCCGTCTAGTTCCAATTCTTGGACATAATCTAAATATGCTTCCGGGCTGACACCTTCGTCTTTTAGCCGCGAGAAATGACTCAGCAAATCCGGAATAAATTTTACTGGATTTCCCAGCGGCTTATAGTGCTTCAGCGGCAACTTGTCGATATGCTCATAAACCAGCATCCATTGCGCGGTTTCATCGAGCACACGGAAATCCGAAGGCAGTCCCATATCAATGGCGTGGTCGCGTAGTAAGCGTTCAGCAAAAGCGTGAAAGGTCATGACCCAAAGGTCTACGTAGCCGTACGGCAAAAGCTTATCAATGCGCTCTTCCATTTCACCGGCTGCCTTATCCGTAAAGGTCAAACAGAGAATTTCATCTGGTTTTGCCAACCCTTTCTCAATTAACCAAGCCACGCGCTGGGTGATAACCGTGGTCTTTCCTGTCCCAGCGCCAGCCAAAATTAACAGCGGGCCATCTTTATGGGTAACCGCCTTTTTTTGGGCTTTATTGAGATTTGATAGGTCGGGCATAGCAAAATGTTAGCATTGCTTGACAAAATATTATTTCTGTTCTATGTTATAAACAAGATCGAAAATTGGCCGTAAGGATGTCCTCGGGTTAACACCTGAGGGGCCCCCCGCCTTACGCCATACCTCGCTCCCGCCTTGGGGGCCGCTGATCGCAACTGCTCGATACCATCCATCGAGATAAAAGTGCAGTTCGCGTGACGCGCCCCCTTGGCGGAGCAGGTTGACACTACAACGGCCTTCACAGGCTGAAAATCATTGGCTCAAGGTGCGTTGCCGAGAGCCTCCTCGTGTTTCGAGGATACCCCCGTAGTGAATGGTCGGAAGCTCTGCCCCTGGTGGAGCGACCGACTGTTTTTATTTCAATCGATATTTGGTTTGTCGAGTATGGCTGGCTCAATAGACCCGCCATTCTCTTCTCCCGCGATTTTGATCACGTCCTTGTCGATTTTTTTTAATTCCTTGTACGCTGTATTATACGCATTCACGGATGTACCCAAGTTATTACCTAACTTTTGCATATACGCCTCATAGGCCGACAGGTGTCGACACAGTTCTCCCACGCGCTTAATCACCTCTTTGACGGATTGTTCCATTTTCAGCGC
>CAYHTI010000014.1:0-11664 GCA_964359515.1 uncultured Gammaproteobacteria bacterium
AGCTTCGGCCATACCCATATCTGCGCACAAAAGAACGCGCAAGCCATTACGGATAGCCGACTCAATCATCGCATTTACAATTTTATCTGTCTCACCCACAGCCGCCAGGGTGGCACGGGCGCCAGCGCAGGCCCCGACGGACCAGATAGCATCCAAACAAGCATAAATCACCCGGCCCTCCTTTTCTCTTACCGCTTCCTCAACCGCGTCTTGAACAAGCAAGGAGCTGCCCTGTGGTGTACGGCACAGGCTGCTGCCTGGTGGCAAAGGAATGTGCAGCCATTCCTCTTTATCTGCAGGAAATGACTGCTCGTTCATTATCTCCGTCAGTAAACCAAACCGATCTGAGCTAGCAATCCGGACCTGGCTAATACCATGGCCGGACAAATAGTTACTCAAGGTGATGCGGCGATCATCTGTTTTCGATAGTTGCCCCATCTGCTGATATCGTGCAGCGAGATCTGGTTCGCAATCAGGCGCAGCAAGGGTCAGCGTTGGATAAGAAGACAAGTACTCCGATAAAAAAGCTGGCTTGCGCCGCGCAAAGACGTTATTGGGCCCATCTGGAGCCGCCGCCCAGCCCGACACCACGATGACGAGCAAAGACGGAACACTCATACGGTTTTGCCTTGTTTCAAATGATCTCGATATGCCAAGAGTAATTCACGAACGCGGCCATGGATTTCCGGCAAAGCAATGCCAGCCTCTTCCATTTTTTTTGAGCTTAGCATGCAGTTTGATCGGCCAGCTTTGGTCATGCCAGACAGCTCATCGAGTGAAATCGGAATATAGGTATGGTTCGGATCGACAATTTCCTTGTACATCGCAAGGATCTCTTTGTGTTCAATAACGCCAGGATTGGCGACATTGTAAATACCTGTGGCCCTGCGCTCCATTAAGGTCTTCGCGGCAAAAATAAGGTCATCGATGACCGTAATCGAGTTAGGCACGCTAATGACTTTCGGATAGGTCGCGATTTTGGTGATGAAATTGCGCGGGCCGGGTTCGGCATCCAAGGGCATACGCAGCCGCAGCTGCAGCACGTCGAAATCAGCGAGGATATCGTTTAACCAGCCTTTCACCTTGCTATAGTAACTGCCATCAAAATTTGCCGGATCCGTTTCTGACCATCCCTTTCCGCCATGATCACCTTGATAAATACAACCGCTGCCGATTTGCACCCAGTATTGCGACATCTCCTGGCAGACGTGCAGCAAATTCAAAGGGCCGCGCAAATTGGCGTCCAGTGTTTCTTCCTTATGGTCTTCACACCAATCGACGTTTGGCTTGCCGGTCTTTGCGGCGCAGTTGATCACCGCCTCTGGACGATATTTTTCAATAGCCGCGCGCACGGCAGCTGTGTCGTTGATATTTGCTGGGTCAATGACGCTGTCTGGAAGTCCCTGATGGAATTTATTACCGAGATAGCCGTTACCAAAAATCAGATACTTCATAGGCACATATTATGTTTCGGCGTACAAAAAGCTGCCGATCCAGATGGCCAAAACCGTAACAGAGATCACCAGCAGGGTCAACAGATCAAAACGTGGCATGAACGTGACTAGCAATAGCACGGCCAGCAGACTCACGGCGACCAAAACCGACAAGTCACGCCGGGTAAAGGGCCTCGGAGCAGGCGCGACCGGCTGAGGACTGCGCAAAAATATGTGTAAGAAAACGAGCAAAACTAAAGCCAAAGCAAATCGCGTCAGCGAGAGATAATTGCTGGCGATGCCAGGCTTAATGATTTCTAGCAAAATTAAAACAAGCCAGGTTGCGACTCCGACGGACAAGGCATCGCGGCTGATCTGGTGCCAAAACCATTGTACGGGTTGCGCTGCCTGAGTTTTCGGAACTTTGTCAGTCATAGGGTTATCGCTTCAGGATTTCTCGTTGCCAAAACCTTTTAAACTTCGACCAGCTATTGCGTAAGGTCAGTGACTCCGTTTTATATTGCAGGCGCATGCTTAACAGCTCAAAATTTTGCGCAGGCTGCATATCTGGCGCGGTAAACTGCAGGCGCAGTGCTTTTTGCGGCGCAAAAACCTGACGCAGATCGATAGATATTGTTTGGGTTAAGGCGCCTGTTTGCTCATTCATCACCGGCGGCAAATAATCGGTCACTACATAGTTTAAGGAGAGAACGTCTATGTCGACGCTTTCGTCTACTAGCCACGGCAGCGGCGTGAAGTAAGCCGCGGCATCAAAGGCGAAGACACCCCTTCCATCCAAAACGATATTACCCGATTCAAGCGCTAGGTCATAGCCGCGATCAAGCATGAACGAACGGCCGCGAGCGAGGCGGTAGGTATAGACTTCATAGGGATGTTCAACCTTAACGGCCTCTTCCCCCAGGGCAATGGTTTGTAACGTCGTCCGATGGCTTGTCTGGGCTGTCCATGCCCGTCCGCTCGTAGTGAGACGTAGCGGATAGGAGGAGTTTTCGCCAAATTCGGCCGTATACTCAGGACCACCAGCAAGAGAGACGTGCCCTTTGACCACAAGATAGGGCGCGCTTGCCGCTACGCGATGGATGATAATGTCATCGGTCGTCATTACCTGAATACGGTAGACATCGGGCTTGGTCAAACCGACTATTTCGGCACTAACCATGCGTTTTGAAGTCGTCGGATCATTCTGCCCCACCTGCCCGTCATCTGACAACAACTGCTCAGCCAGTACATTTCCTTGCCAGTCAAAGATACGGATCGTCACTTCGTCTGGACCGGCCTGGTTGTTGATATCCTGCACGTCCATTTCAAAACGCAAGGAGTCAAAGGCCGTCGCGACATAGAATTCGTGCCCGCCGCGCAAAGGGATGTCGTAAGCGACGGCATTGGGCAAGCCACGTTTTTTTAAATCCGGTATATACGGAGCTGGCCATGAGACACCGTAATAACCACTTTGCTGCTTGTCGGGTAAATCGCTGGAAAACTGGGACAAAGACGAATAAATGTAAGGGGCGGACCTCTTTTGGTACAGGCGCGAACGCTCCTCCGTACCCGTCCAAATTTGCTGCTGAGAAAAAATTTTGTTGAGCTGCGGATGGTCGAGAGCCTGTAAATCATACTGCTCAAACGCTTCAGCCTGCGGCCCAGCCTCAAGCAATAGCCGTTCATCATTGCGAAAATCAATGTTTACTTCCAGGGTTCGAAAAGGCCGCGGGAAGCGGAGCGTGGTATAGACCGGCTCCTTGACCACGGTCATCCCCTCCTTGGCCGATTGTACGCGCTGGGTCGGCACCAATTCGGTCACAAAGGCATCGGGGCGATTGAAATTGCTCTCGATAGCCAAACGGCCAAACGGCACGATGTCGCGCAGAATAAGCCAGATAACCAAAATAGCCGCGGCGCCAATCAGGCAATAGCGTATATAACGGGCCAGATGCGTATAGGAAATTGCGCTCATGTTGTTAAAAAGAATCGACTCGATAAAGCGTCATGCCTTCCAGGTTGAATACCGGCGAGAGCGCCAACTGGAATGGAACAAAATCGCGTTGTTCAATCACCGACATATGGTTTGCAGGCAAAGCGGTGAGAATATAAAGCTGGACGGGGATACCCCTCGCCTGGCGCGCCACGGACGAATAGTCTTGGTCGGCAAACGTCATCACCTGGCGCTCCGGCCAGAACAGCTTATCTTGTCGCTCGGTGGCGATCACGCTCGCCGGCGGCGTCACGGCTAACACACCAGCGCGAAGATATTCATATTTTACACTATTTGCTTTCAACCGCCCAAGGCTATCGTCTCCATAGCCAAACGCTAAAATCATGCAGACAGTCAGTACCGCCATCCAAACGATGCTTCGCGTATAGACAAAACGGCGCTGGAGTTGGGCGGCGACCGACTCAATTCCCATGGCAAGGTATGGCAAAGACATGACAAAAATCGGCAGCCAATAGCGATGATAAGCTGTTCCAATACTCACCCAATCAGGATCAGGGTGATCTTGAATGACCCAGGAACCGTAATAGATGATGAGGTAAGCACTTAACCCCACAAACACAGTTGAATACAACTGTTGAACAGGGTTTTTGTTGGCTTGCTTGCGATACGCAAAAAATCCGAAAAATGTGAAAACAAGCAAGGGCCAATACCAAGGAACGGTCTGCTCAAAAAATCGCTCGAAAGCCGGCAGCAGACTAAATCCGAAGGGAAACAAACCCTGTGAGAGCTCGCCAATGGCAATAACGGCAAGATTACTCGACCCATCTGCTCCCTCAAGATAAAGCTCGGATGTGAGAGACGCATAGCCAGTCCTTTGCCAAGCGCCATAGGTTTGCTGCTGCCAATAACCCAACCAAAAGGCAGGTACCAAAAATAACAAAAACGTGATGAATGCTAAGCCGACGTGGAGACGCGATCGAAAATAGACGGCTGCAGTAAATAAAATACCGGCAGACCAAACCAATTCGACCGGCCGAATGATAAAGGACAGACCAAAAGCAAGGCCTGCTGCCATGGAGAAGAAAATGGCCCTGTTGCGTTGCTTTAAGTCAAAGCGATTATGGGCGGCGACTAAAAAGGCCCATCCAGCAAGATAGGTGCTCAGCATTGCCACATTGGGCAATAAGCTGCGGCTAGCGTAATACGCCCAGGGGGGTAGAAAAAACAGAAGCAATGCGGCTGGTCGGGCGACTTTTTGTCCGAAGACGCGACGCATGAGCAAATAAAAGGTGATCGGCGCCGTCGCGGCCATAGCGGCTGGGACAAACGGGATTACCCAATCCCCGAAAAGCGCGCCGATGCCGCCAACAAGCAAGACCAGGCCCAGGAAAAAGCCAGGGACAAAATCGGCTCCAAAAACATTAACGCTGCGCGGACGCACGGCGTCTACTAAAAGGCTGCGTTCAATTCGTAAATCGCCCATTTGGGCAAACCTTTCCGCAAACACCGCATTCGCCTGTTCATCCGGCGAGGGGTAAAGCCCATGATTGCCGCTATAAAAGGCCGAGTACACGAAAAAAAATAGAACGGCGCACACTCCCAGAGTCGCCAAATCATGTGAGCGAAAATAGCTTAGGACGCGCGCAAATCGAGTCATACTACCTCCCTTTCCAGCGATTTAGCAGTACGGCAACGTAATAGAGCGATTGCACTGTCATAGCGATATTGAGGATCAGCGCCGTCTCGTGAATCGTATTGATGCCCCAAGTGACGTATACCAACAACGAGCAGATAGCCAAAGGCTTGTAGTACACCGCTGAATAATAGGGATGAATCAGCCAGTCGGTCTTTTTACCCTCGCTCTCCTTAATCGTGGCAAGCAAAAAGAAAACGGGCGCAATCAGCAAGTGATAAGACAATAATCCCGCGGAAAAAGCCTGGGTCGAGATCAAAGCCAAAATAGCAAAGACGTAATTGAGGTGGTCTACCAATATGTCCCAAAACTTGCCGCGGTCAGAATCGACGCCCTGATAGCGCGCTAAGCCGCCATCAATGAAATCGAGTGCACCAGCAATAAGCAGAACCAAGGTCATCTTGCGCGGATAGACCGGAAAATACAGCCAAAACGCAGGACCAGCTAAAAAACGAAGCCCGGTTAGCTGGTTAGGGGTAACGCCAAGCGCGGTTAGCACCTTGTACAAAGGCTTAAACCAGCGATGCCGCCATGCCTGCCCAGCTTCATTAAGGCGATCGATCCATTTCATATCACCAGGGAACTTGTTTAAGCCCGCAAAAAAATGCGAGCCGATTCATTAAATAATGCAATAAAGGCGTAGCGATAATCAAAAAAAGCGCAACGTCCCAACCTGGCCAAACATAAAGCGCCGTGAGGGCTAATCCGCCAAGCACAAAATCGAGCTGGTCGAATGGTACCCATGACGAGCCAGAGGGACGGGACAAGCGCCGCTTAAAAAAGCTCTTCAATAGGTCGCCTCCCAAGGCTCCCAGACCCATCAATACACCGAGAAGTACCCAGGAAATACGGGTGTAATCGACAAGAGCAACGCTGGAAAGCATTCCCCTCTCCGCGGCCAAAGATTGCAGGAAAACAGTGAAAATAGCAAACAAAATGCCAGCAATGAAGCCGCGCCATGTTTTGTGCGAGCCGAAAAGCGGTTGCCCATGATACAACCGCCCCCCATCGATAGGTTTGCCCAAGATCGATAGGCTCGCGACGAAAACCGGCGCCATATTGGCGAAGTAAATCGGTAAAGCGAAATAAAAGGCCTGTAGGACTAACATGTTAAACCCCACTCGTAAAAAGACTAATAATGGCAAAGACCAACGCCAGATAAAATGTTTTGGCCGAAACGTCCAAAAATCCCTCAAAACCTGTAGCCAAACCGATCAGGAGCATGGTAACGCCCACAACTTGAAGCACCATTTTTATCTTGCCCCAACGGTTTGCTTGCACTTCGATACCGCTGCTGACCCACCACCAACCCAAGGCGATAAACAACATTTCAATGCCGATAATGGCTACCGCTAATTGCGCGCTGAGATGTTGTATGACCAGGATGCCCACGAGGGAACCAATGAGGAGCTTATCGGCCACGGGATCGTAAATCTTGCCCCAGGGCGTGATCTTGTCGTATACACGGGCCATCACCCCATCAAGAACATCGGTAAAAGCTAGAAAAAGAAAGGCAGCTATCCCCCAACCATAGTGCTGCTCCAGCACCAACCAGACCACAAAGGGCGTAAGAATAAACCGCGTGATCGTCACATGGTTAGGATGGACTCTTTCCGGAATCAGCCGCAAGATCGTTTTCTTAAAAAAGCGGTCCTGCAATTTCAAATGTGGTGTAGACATACTGCGCGCAGGCGCGGCTGCAAAGATATGTTATACTTGACTACGATATGCCATTTTCATTGTTGCAGTATAACATACTCTCCCTCGTCCTCCTCTTGCCGGTCGTGCTTAACTTATTCGCCGGGAACAATGCCAGGATCAGCGCGCTTTTCGGCGGGCTTTTTGTTGTTTTTCAAAGTCTTATCCTTGGGCAAATCCTAAGCAAAAACCGTACGCTCAGCACGCAATTTGTTTTTGGGCTCTTGTCATTTCTCACCCTGTTGCTTTTAAGCTCAACGGCCGTCTATGTCATTTGGGATCTCTCCGCACCGGCGCAATCGCTGGTTTTTTTACTACAGCCCTTGTTTGTCTCGCTTCTCCTACGTTTTAAAGACGCTCCCAAGCAAACGCGCCTGGAAATCAATGAATTTGGCTGGAGGCATCTACAATTTAAACGTGGAGCCTGGATTCTTTTTGTTAGCTATGGATTGACCTTATTAACGGGCTTTATCCTCTTATTCGTCGCTGCAACTTCTGAATCAATTACCTCTCCGTGGCAAGTAGTTTCACCAGCTTTCTGGCCATTACTGGCATTAGCAACCATATTAATTATCCTTATTTCCTGGACGACAGATAGCCGGTCAGCTTCCCCCTACTTCATCAGCACCTATTTGCTATTTCTTTTTAGCGCGGCTTTGATTGTTTACAAGGTCGGCTATGGTTTCGACAGTTTCATTCACCAAACCACTGAACAACTTATTAGTTCAAATGGTTTTGTCTTGCCAAAAACACCCTATTACCTTGGCCAATATTCCCTTGTTGTCAGCTTAAGCCGTCTTTTAGGGGCGAGTGTGCTCATGATCGACCGCTTGCTTGTTCCCCTATTAGCAGCCCTAAGCCTGCCGTTCCTTAGCGCTGAAATCCTTCAGCAAAACGGCGCAGCCCAGCCCGGATTACGGCGGGGTGCTTGGCTGGCTGTGGCTTTCGTCATGATGCCCTTTGCTTCCTTTGTTGTCACCACGCCTCAGGCTCTAGCAAACCTTTACTTCCTTTGGATAGTCCTCTGCAGCTTCCCCCTGCTGCTGAACAGCACGGTCCCCTGGAACTTGCCCATGCTTTGGCTTTTAGCGCTTTCTGCCATGGCTATCCACCCGCTAAGCGGGATACCCGCGATTATCCTCACTGCCTTGGTTTGGCTGGAAAGTATGCGCGACAAATTACGATTGCCTAGCTGGATGCTAAAAAGCTTTTATCTTGAACTATTCCTTCTCGGCTCATTGGCTCTACCGACCTGCTTTTTACTATTAGGACTCTGGTCTGACCAGTCATCCGTTTTGCGCTCATTAGCCAACATTAATCTGGCTACGATCAAGGACTGGCTCCCGTTTGAGTCCTTTTCTTCGCTGCGCTCACCGAGACCAGTATCCTATGAATTTGGCTACTATATTGTCGACCATATCTGGTGGCTCTTATCCGCCATGGTGGTGCCGGTCATGCTCTGGCTTGTCGCAAAAAGCCGCCACAGCCTTTTACGCGTCTATTTGCTCGCCGCTTTGATCATTCTTGCCAATGCCTTCCTTCTTTCGGCTTTTGTCGAGCTGCCCAATGTAATCTCTTATGAAGCGAACCAATATCCGGCTCGCTTGGTATCGCTCGCCTTCTGGTCCTTGTCCCCCTTCCTGATCATCGGGTTGTTGTGGCTCTACCGATCTTTACGCCAACAAAACCTTGTCGCTTTTTGGATGCTGTCCCTGACGATCACTTGGGTCATCTTGGGCAATGTCTATGCCACATATCCCAGACAAAACCGTTATGAAATTGGCCGCCAATATAGCACATCTTCCCATGATTTTGAGGTTGTCCGTAAAATCGCCGAGCTTAATAGCGCTCCTTACGTTGTGCTAAGCAACCAGAGCGTCTCAGCCGCGGCCGTAGCGACCAACGGGTTTAAGACCTATTATCCTGATCCCTCAGGCGGCCAAGCGAACTTTTACTACCCGCTGCCAACCTCAAGCCCGCTCTACAAAATCTACCTGGACATGGTCTACCAATCCCCCTCCAGAAAGAATGCGGAACAAGCGCAGGCGCTTACGGGTGTGCACTCGGTGTATTTTGTCCTCAATGACTATTGGGAAAATGCCGAGAAAATAAAAGCACTCGCCAAAATGGAAGCTGACGAGTGGATGGAGTTCGGTAATGGCAGCGTGACCGTTTTTACCTATCGCTTTGAACCTGAAGGGCCACGGTCATAAGCCGCTGCACATAAGTATCGGCATCAAGTCCGCTCACTGAATCCTTGCACTCTTTTGCGGGATTTTTGTTTGCAAGCAGCGCTTTTACCTTTCCGATTGCCGCCGCCAACTGGATGGCATCACCAGGCAGTACTAAAAAGCCATTCTGCCCCTCCTTAATCGCCTCTGCGGCTCCACCGATGTCGGAAACAATGACAGGTAGGCCTTCCGCCAAAGCTTCAAAGATCACGGACGGTGAATTTTCATAGGTCAGGGTCGGCAAAATGAGTCCTTGCATACGTGCCAAAAATGAAGGCAGGGCTTCATTGGCAATCTTTCCTTCATAGCGAATACGAGGGTCTGCCTTTTCCCATAAAGACACTTCACGTTCCATCGGTCCGGCTCCAATAATGTGAAGCCTTATGTTTTGGTTCGACACCAAGCGCATAGCCTCACGCAGCGTTAAAAGCCCCTTATGGACCGCGAGTTGGCCCACAAAGGCAAGGTGAAGGCAACCGTCGCTTGTTGGAACTAACGATTGCTCATAGAAGCTGCTCTCCACGGGATTGCGCAAAACCGCCTGGCGCGAACGCAGGAAAAATCCACGCTTATTGTAAAAATCGAGCAGAAATTGTGATGGCGAAATAACCAGGTGCGGCGAAGCAAATTGTTTTTTCGTAATGAATTGATAGCTCTTGGCCAGCCAGCCGGCTGTATAAAAACGCTGTTCCTCGCCTAGTCGCGTCAATCCGCTGCGCACGGCCAATTGTATGTCGTGTAAAACATGGACATGCGCTAAGCGCGCATGTCGTAGTTCTCGTGGAATACGAAAGCCGAGACCCATCAAATTATGCGTGATCACCAAGTCTGGCGCCTCACTTCGCAATACGCGCCGCGCAATGACCGCGCTATGATGATTAAAGAGGTCAAAAAAATGCCACAAACAGCGCACGGGCAAGGAATGCTGCACGTCGCGCGGGTAAAAAAACAAGTTAAGCGGGTAATAGCGCAACACCCGCACACCGTCGATTGATTCCTCTTCGCATTGCAATGACGCCATCCCCCCATACGGCCGTGCTGTCAGCAATACCACGTCATGCCCCGCGCGCAATAAAGCTTGGGCCGTTCGTTTTACGATGACCTCGGCCCCGCCGCGCTGATACGGCTCATAGAGATTGCTGATCATTAAAATCTTCATGCGTTCCGATACAAGGATTCAAGCTGCTCAATAATGTGTGGCCAACGGTACCGGTCTTGCACTCGCTTTGCCGAAGCACCCCTCATCTCCCGTACAAGCTTTAGCCGACGCAGGCAAAACGATAACCGCTCGGCCAAGTCTTTCGCGTCATTTGGCTGTACTAGAAAGCCCGTGCGCTCGCGCTCGAGCACCGTCCTGACGCCAGGCAAATCCGAAGCGATCACGGGCGTGCCGCAGGCCATCGATTCTAGCAAAACTAGCCCGAATGCCTCGCTTTGGTCAATTGATGGCAGCACGGTCATATCAGCTTGCTGATACGCGCGGACTAAAGCCGAAGCCCCAAGCTTGCCAGAAAAAAACACCTGTTCTTGTAACCCTAAATCCTTTACGGACTTCTCGTAAATAGGACGCAGATCGCCATCACCGACTATGTTTAATCGCAATTTAGAACGCTCAATTCTATCCAAAGCCACCAATGAGGCGAATAATACGGACAACCCTTTAAAATAGTGCGCCTGATCTAATCCTCCTACGAACAGCAAAGTGAGTTTATCTGCAACTGCCGGTGTTTTGTCTTGCGGCTGGAAGCGATCCACCACACCAAAAGCAAGCTCGACAAGATGTAGATCTGGTAACGCAGCCAGCGCCGAATGTTTGGCGTAATCAAGCGACGAGCAAGTCACCACATCAGCCTGACGCATCATACGTCTCATGAATAAACGTCGATACAGCGATAAGACTGCGCGGCGCCATCCCCGGCCGAAGGTATCCATGTGATACGTAATGATTAAACGCGTGTTGGGATTGCGCAACTTGAACCAAAACACACTCTCCGCGCCGCCGAGAAAAGGATAATGAAGGTGAACGAGATCATACTTGCCCGCTTTCAATCGCGAGGCCAGGGACGGAACAAAAGCCGCGTTTCGCGACGAAAACCAGGGCCGCAAACGTATCACGCCAGCCTCAAGCGCAACTTTGCCCCCATAATCAGGGGTTAAAACATCACAATGATGCCCTCTTTCACGCAATCCTTGCGCCATACCCTGGGCGACATTCCCCATGCCGCCATGATACGGTGGGTAGGTGGAAACAACATGGGCGATGCGCATAGCGTTTACCAAAAAATGATGCGTGAAATCAAGGACCAAGTCGCGCTCAAAACGGGGTTGGCAAATTTTGTCACAACGGGATTTTGTAAATCTTGAAAGAGGATTTTCCCCGTAAACCGGGAAAGGATGATTTTTTCAGCGACTTGCCGACTGGACTGGCGCAATCGGCGTTTTTCTAACAAATGCCGCCAGGAGGCGCGGCGAAGGAAATACCTCCAGACGCGCCATTTTTCGCGCCACCACCCTCCAGCAAAAGCCAGGGCGAATGTGGCAATCTCGTTTACGACAAATAGCGGCAAGAGCAGCAGTAAGGTCGCCCAATGGTAATTCTGCAAGACTACGATCAGGCGGTTGCGGTCCATGAAGTAAATTTTGCTGATGCTGCGG
>CAYHTI010000015.1:0-11591 GCA_964359515.1 uncultured Gammaproteobacteria bacterium
GCGATGAAATCATTGGGCACGACGATGCGCATATGAGCGCTGGCTTTCACGAAAGCGTGCTGCCAGGCAGAGGGCAATCCGACAGGAAGCAGGGACACGAGTTGAATGGCGCGGTATGTGCGCAAGGCTGTCGGCGGTAAGACAAGGCAGGAGGCCCAGTCCGTGAGGATGATCCGGTCACCTTGCTTTAAAGAAGCAAGCACTGGCGCAATGTGGCGCTTTCGATAGAGCAACTTTTGCAGAGGCAGCCAGCTTTGATTCGTGAACGGCGGTAAGGCCTGGTATTTCAACGGCGCCACGCGGATTTGGCCATACAGGCGCATATCCAAAGGCAGCAGGGAGAGCGATTCCAAGAATAATCGGGAAGCTTCATCAAGCGGTGCTTGTTGGAGGTGAAAAACGTGGAGCATGGTTAGGCGCGGTACTTTTTTAACGTCATGAGTTCCTTTAAGAACGGCAGGGAAATCCCGCCAGTGCCAAGCATCGCAGCGGAATAGGTCAGGATAGCTAGGCCAAGGCGTAAGGGAAAAGGCTGCTGCCGCGTCATATACAATACGGCTGCCATGGCCGCGCAAGAAATTGCGATGGGTATCCAGCGCCGTAAAGACGGCCTGATGTGGCTAAAGCGCAGGTAAGCGACAAATACAAGGATCGCGACTAGGCTTTCCGTCACAATGGTCATGGCAGCAGCCCCAAGGGCTCCGTAGAGGCGAATAAAGACAATGTAGCCGACCACGCCGACTGCCGCGGTGATGGCATAGGCTATGATCGTGTCCTTTTGTCGGTTCAGCGCGATAATGGCATGCGAAAACACGGCATTAAAGAAGATGACGCCGCTGGCCCAAATGAGCAGTTGCAGCATGAGCCCAGAAGCGCGGAATTCTTCGCCGGCAATCAAGGCCATGACGTCGTGTCCCACAAAAAGCGTGCCGATCATCATCGGCCAGGCAATGACGCACATGGCGTCAAAGCCTTGCTGGATGAGATGGGCGAACCGTGTTTTGTCGCCGCTTTGCCAGAAGCTGGTAAGGAGGGGGAGCAGCAAGCCGGCAAATAGGACGGGGAATGTTGTCAGCACATCGACAACTTTATACGCGGCGCCGTAGAGACCAACTTCTTCGGGCGAGCGGAAGATAGATAGGACAAGGATATCGGTTTTTAAATAGAGCAGGTTTAGGGCAATACTGAGTGCAATCGGCCAGGTGCTGGCCCAAATATGCAGCAATACGGCAGGTTGGAGAGCTAAACGTATGCGGCTTAAACGCGTTGCGGGCAAGACGAGCATCAAGAACTGGATGATATTGCTCCCAACAACGGCCACCATGATGGCCAATAAGCCAAGGTCGAGCCAAGCAATAAGAGCGATGGCAATGAGGAGAAAAATACGGTTTCCCACTTCGGCAAATGATACGGGCGCCATCTTCAAATGGGTTTGGTAGAAGCCGAGAAAGATCTGGTTCAGGCTCATGAAAAAAAACGAGAGCGTTCCCACGGCAATACCGAGTTTTACGAGCGGTGGATAGGGGAAGAAGATAACGATCAAAGGAGCAAGGCCTAAAAATATGGCGGCGGACACGGTTCGTAGGCCGAGGATATTAGCAAAAAGCGTTTCTTCGTCCCAGGTTGCGGCTTGTCCTTGCGTCCGGCTTTGGCTGAGCAGTTGGGCGGTGGTCAAGGTGAGGCCAAAATCGACCATGATGCCGAAGAACTGCAAGAAGCCCATGATCGTGCTGTAGTGGCCAAACCCAGCCTGGCCAAGATAGCGGGTCATGATGGCCACAGCAAAAAGGCCGAGGACGGTTCCAGCTATTTTGCTCGCGAATTGTAAAATGGTGTTATGGGCGATGCGGCGGCTCAAGGACATAGTGCCAAAAAGGCATGTTATACTGAATGATATGACTGTATTTCATCCTAGCAGAATAGCCAAGTTTGCCCATCATCTTGCTTTTTGCGTGTTAAACACAATCATTGCTTTGTCAATTGCTTTTTCTGCTTGGGCCATGCCGGTACAAGCTGCGGTAAAACCAGCCTGGCAGGGCCAAGAAATTGTGCGCAGCCATCAGAGCGTGCAAATTAAACCAGGCGCGGCTTTTACCTTCGAGATCAAGTTTAAAAATACAGGTACGCAGATTTGGCGTAATGACGGAGCGAATTTTGTGGCCATCGCAACCGTTGAACCAGAGAAACGACGCAGCAAATTTCAACACAGTTTCTGGGAGGAGACATACCGCCCTGCCCGTTTGCTTGAAAAAACCGTAAAGCCTGGTGAAACGGGAACATTTCGTTTTGCCTTGCAAGCGCCTAAAGAAGAGGGTAGCTATAAGGAAGTTTTTCAAGCTGTTGCCAAGAACATGGCCTGGATCGACGGCACAAAATTTAGTTTGCCGCTGACCGTGAGCAACAAAACTCCGATCGCAACCACTCCATCCAAGCCGAGCGGCGGCACGAGCGCAGTTCCGCCCACAACCAATGATTACCCTGTCCGAGATGCAGGCTATGCTGCGGAATGGCCCAATGGGCAGGTGTACAAAGTCACGGCAAAACCAGGCGAGCAAGCCAGCGTAACGGTTGAAGCCAAAAATATCGGCAAGCGGACATGGAACAATAGCGGTGATCGCTTAGTTTCCTTGTATACGGTTCGTCCAAATTATCGGGAATCTTCCTTATTCATCGCGCAGAAAGGATGGCTAGCAAAAGACCAAGTGAAATTGGCAACCAAGACGGTTTTACCCGGTAAAAACGGGTCCTTTACCTTTACAATCCAAGCGCCTGCGGCAGAAGGGGAATACGCGGAGAATTTTCGCCTCGCTGTCGAGGAATATTCCTGGGTAAAAAATGGAGAAGTACAAATTGCCTTATCAGTGGCAACACCCCGCGCCGAGCCGGAAAGCGAGGGGACAGATAAGACTGATCCCACCACCATCAGCAAGCTGTACAAGGACACAACTTACGACGCGACCTACTTGGTCAGTTCGCACCGCAAGCTTGATTTTAAACCCGGCGAAAAAGTTACCGTGCAAGTCGGCTTTAAAAATACTGGGCAAAAGACTTGGTATAAATCTGGTAGTCGCTTCGTATCTTTGTATACCATCGAGCCAAATTACCGGGCTTCGCGTTTTTCGACCCTATCCTCTCCCGCGACGGGGTGGTTAGCAAACAATCAGGTTGCCATGCTGCAAGATGAGATCAAGACCGGGCAGCTGGCTTTCTTTAAATTCGACATCGTGGCCCCGTTAACGCCTGGTGCTTACGTGGAAAAGTTTCGCTTAGCGGCTGAAGACCATTCCTGGATCAGCGGCGGCGAGCTTGAACTGCCGATTACGGTACGTACGCCAACGGGAACCCTGCCTGAGATGGGTTTAACCGATCCGGGCGGAGAACTCGGTCCCACCATGCGCGTCGGTCTTTATGCTTCTGACGAGCCATTTATTGTTACGGCCGATAGCCCTTTTCAAGTGCGCAGCGGCAGTGGTGAATTGCTCGTATCGCTTCCGGCCCGCAGTCCCGTGACCGTGCGCTTTAACAAAGCAAACCGACAATACCAGGTGACATCCCTAGGCCTAGACCGTGTCCTTTCCGACCATATTGTTGTGCAGGCAATGGACCATTTCACCATCATGGAGATCCTCTCCTTGTCTCGTCCCTTGCCATGGAATCCCGCCGTGAATGAAAACACCTTCCGCGGGTCGATTGAAATCCGTAATAGCGAAGAAACCGGCAAGACCTGGGCCATTAATGTTTTGCCCATGGAGCACTATTTGCGCGGCATCGCCGAAACCAGCAGCTCTTCGCCTGTTGAATTCCTTAAAGTCATGAGCGTTTCTGCCCGCACCTACGCGTATTACCATTACCAACGTCAGACCAAGCACGCGGATGAGTACTTTTACGTGGATTCCCAGTTAGACCAGGTGTACCGCGGTTATGCGCTCGAAAAACGCCATCCATCTTTGACGGAAGCTGTGCTGGCCACGACGGGACAAGTGGTCACGTACACGGATCCGGCAACGGGAGAAACAAAAATCGCTATTACGCCGTATTTCAGCTGGAGCGACGGTCGTACGCGCTCTTGGTCCGAAGTCTGGGGCGGCGATGTCCCGTGGGCCAAATCTGTGCCCGTTCCCCATGACCAAGGAAAAAGTCTTTATGGGCACGGCGTGGGCTTGTCCGCGCGCGGCGGCTTGCTGATGATTCAGGAAGATGGTATGACCTACGAACAGGTATTAAAATATTTTTTCCAAGGGATTGAAATTCAGGATTGGTATTAAAAGGTAATTCTAATTCCCTGGACTTAGAGGGCATCTTCGTCCCGGTTATCATCCTCGCCACGGTTGTCATCCCGTAAGCGACGTGAGGAGCTATGCGGGATCCACTTAACATCGTTTAACGCACTCTAAAGTACGTTCACGGTTTTAGGAGGGGATTCCCGCCTACGCGGGAATGACACGGTTTAAGGATGACACGTTTTAGGACGACACGACATAGAATATGATCCTCTTCCTCCACGGCCCTGATACGTTCATGTCTCGGCAGCGTTTGCGCGAGATTATCGCCAAATTCCGCCGTGATGTGGATCCACAGGGGTATAACATCACCATTTTGCAGGGCAAAGATACTACTTGCCAGGCGGTCATTAGCGCTTTGTCTGCCGCGCCGTTTTTATCGCGTAAGCGCATGGTCGTCCTTGAGGAATATACAGCGATGTCGATGAAGGATGAGGAACTGGAGAGCTTATCCGCAACGGCGAAATCGGCCATGGAAAGCGATACCGTGTTTATCGTTTGGGAAGAAGCGCTTGAAAAGAAACAGTTGAAAGATCCGTTTTTCTCGGTTGTTGCTAAGACCAAGTTTGTCATGGAGTTTCCAGCTTTGGACCAAAGTGGCGTAGCTTCATGGATGCGCGCGCAGTTGCAGGCCGAAGGCGTGGACCTTGATACGGCCGCTTGGCAGTATGTTTCCATGGCCGTAAACGACAACAGTTGGCAGGCTGCATCTGAGGTTGCAAAACTACGGTCCTTTGCCTCAGCTCGCGGCTTAAAACGCCTTGACCTACCTGCAGTAAAGCAGCTCGTAGCATCTGGCGTCCGTGACGATGTCTTTGCCCTTGTTGATGCTGTGAGCACGGGGCGTTTGGCGGACGCGCTGAAGCGCTTGCATGACCAGCTGGCTGCCGGCAGTCACGAATTAGAAATCGTTTCTCTGCTGCTACGGCAGTATCGCATCTTACAGCAAGTGCATGATGGCTTACAGGAAGGGATGCCCGCTGAGTCGATCGCCCGCGTTTATAAAATCCACCCGTTCGTCGTGAAAAAAATCACCCCACAGCTACGACGTTTGGACGCGGCCGCCATCCGTAAAGGCTATACGCTTCTCACGAAGCTGGATGCTTCTATAAAACGTAGTGGGTTGGAGCCATCAATACTGCTCAGCACCACGGTCGCCCAGCTGGCTTCAGCGTAGGTTAACCGGATTTCGACAACAAAAAACGCCCGTACTCGCTGATTGCGTGGTACCGGGCGTTTTTGCTGTCAGTTACTTTTTTGCCTGGAGATTCTTTATGGTGGCAATCAGGCGGGATTTTTTGCGGGAGGCATTGTTGAGCTTGAGAATGCCTTTTTGGGCGGCTTTGTCGATGGCCTTAATCGCGGCTTTCAATGTTTCAGCGGCTTTGGCTTCTTTGGCCAGGGCCTGCTTCTTGGTTGTTTTGATCAAGTAGTCGACATTCGTTGTGACAGCAACATTGCGGACACGGCGCTTGATGGATTGGCGTAAAGCTTTTTCGGCATTCTTGAGTTGGGGCATAGGACTGGCTCGCTAACTGCGGGCACGATCAGAAAATGGGTTGCGTCGCGCGTTTCTGAGTGAGAGTCAAAAACGACAACACGACCCTGAATTAAGGGACTGATGGTCGAAACTGTAGCAACTTTACTCTTTCTTTGTCAAGAGTTTGCATGGCGCTTGGCTGCCTCAAGGAGTGATTCGCAGCGCCCCATTTCCGCTTGAAGCACTTGCATTTCCTGCTGTTCGGCCGCGGCAATGCATTCTAGCGCTGCTTCCTCTAGTTCCCAATCGTCTCGTTCGCGGTCGGTTCGCGAGCGTTTCATCAATTCTCTGGTTAAGTAGCGCTCAAAAGCATAACAGCCAGCTTTTTTTTCTAAGGAAACATACTCCTTGCGAGCTATCCCTAGCCGGCGTGCAAGCTCGGCCATAGTTTTACTGATGGTTTGTTTGGTGAAAGTCATATGGCAAAACGCTGACGAATGAAAGTGATCATCTGTCGCGCGTACGCGAGCAGCCGATCTTTGAAAAAGTAGGCCAGTCCAATGACGATCGCGGCGGATATTGTCAGAAAGGCATTGCGCCACGGCGACGCAGTAGAGGTTCGCGCCGTTTTGTCATGGGAATTTATGACCGCGTCAATGACAGGCAGCGGCGTTTGGTTGGTATCCACTTCGTCAATCGCGACATCGGTCTCATCGCGCGGCCAAAGTTCAGGTTTTGCGCCATATCGATACACGCCGATGACTTCCCCCGAACTTTTCGGCAATAGATCGGGTGAAGCGATGCTGGCTTTTGTGAGTTTTACGCTGATCGCCTCGTTTGCGTCTTGTAAGGCGAGGTCGTTTTTGCCGTTTTTCGCGATGTCGCCGGCAAGTAGCACCAAGGTATTATGTTGTTGCTCAGTCAATCCATCGATTGCCACAGCAGCGGCTGTTAAGTCCGTATGGTCAAGGACTTCAATGTCGTCAGTGGAGAATAGGAGCAGCCTCCTCCCGCTTTTAACTGCGCTTTTTTTACCGGTAGCAAGAACAATGTCGCCAGGATCGAGTGTGGGCCAGTCTGCTTTGGAAAAATACAGTTCTACGCCCGGGCCGGAGCCGTCCTCGCCCTGCAGATAGGCTGTTTTTTCGTTGAATGTGCCGGGCGCGACAATGAGTACGCCGCGTAAAGCTATATATTCGTTTGCTTTCGCGTCATCCCAACTGAGAAAGTCCACTTGCTTTGGAACTTTCGTTTTTGCCGGGCTCTTTGCGCTTGCTGTTGTCGCTGTTTTTTTGATGGTTGCGGCTACGGAAGTTTTTGCAGCGGTTGTGCTTTCAGTATCAGTCGGCTCGATTGGCGTGGATGCATTTGTATCTTCTTCAATCTCAAAGAGATTCGCGGCACCAGGGGTAAGCATGCTTGTCAGCTGCCACGTACCTTGGTCATTTCGCGCCCAGGACTGGTTTTCGACGCTTGATTCATAGCGTATTTCATCGATAATCGCGCTAGCGTTCAGGAGCTCGATATGATCCGTGTCATTGTTGAGTGCGAGGGCACTATCCGCGCGCTTGATGAGGAAAAATCCATACGGTGCAACGGATTGCGAGGGTAAAGCATAGGATTTTGTCTCATCGGCTATGGTCAGTCCGGCAAGGTTAATGTTCCAGCCGCTAGTGTTATACAGCTCGATCCATTCTTCATCATCGCTGCCAGCTGGATTAGGCAAAACCTCGTTGATACGGAGCATGGATGCATGTTCATCAATTGCTGGCGAGATTTCCGTCGGGGTTGCTATCGTTGTTGTCGTTGGGATCGCTGTGATGTTCGTCGCGGGCGGGGGGAGTGACTCAGTAGGCGTTTCAACTTGCACGGCATTAGACGCACCAGGTGTTGACGCTGCCTCGTACCATCCGGCTGTTGACCAGTTTAAGCTCAAATCTTCATGGGTTGTTTCATAGGTAAGATCAGAGATTTGGGCACCTGTCTTGTCAGTGAGGCTGACTGTCTCATCACTGTTATTTAGTGTAAGTGTGCTTTCAGGCCTTTTAAGTACGAGAAATCCGAAGGTCTCAATTCGCAAGTTGGTAAGAACGGTAGATTTTGACGCATCGGCAATAGACCAGCCCCTCAGGTCAATCGGAAACGACTCTTCGTTGTAGAGTTCAATAAATTCCGCGCTTGCTTCGTCGCCAGCCGGGTTGGCAAAGACCTCGTTTAAGCGTACTCGCCCCGAGACGGCGATGATGGTTTCCGATTCCTGGTTGGTCGGTGTTTGCAGCGCGGGCTGAATGGCTGGCTCGCAGCTTTTTGGTGCGCCATCGTCGATTGTCGCGATGACATTCGGGCGCCCGGCCGTAGCGTACTTTGTTTGTTGGATTTGTCCCTGCGCATCGAGGGCCAGGGACGTGCCAGGCGCTTGTGTCGATGAGATTTCCCAACTGTCGACTTCGCCGCGCGTATCATAGAGCAGCAGGGAAGTAGCTATTTCATTTGTCGATGGCCAAAAGACAACTACATAGCTATCGGGTCCGATCGAGCCGGACAGGTTAGCCAGGGATTGGCCGGTTGTTTGCACGGTCCAGCCATTAAGGTCGACGGCTTCAACCGATGAATTGTGTATTTCAACCCAGGCGGTATCACCAGGTACCGGCCAGAGTGAAACTTCATTCATGCGCACGGTTGGTGACGGTGTTTCAGGTTCGGCAGGTTCATTTTCAAGAGGCACTTGGCCGTTTGCGGGCACGAGGTCCCCACTACGGTGCGTCTGCACGAAGGGCTCGACCTGAAACGATGACCAGGTTTGCGTAGCTTGTTGCCAATCTCTTGCGATCACCTCCTCTTTACCGGGATTGGCCAGAGTTGATCCCGTGATTGTGCCCCAAGCAACGGTGTTCACCACGGAAGCATCAGGAGCAAGGAGGTACAGTCTATTATTGTCAGCCAGAGCCGTACCGTAGAGCGCGTCCGCGCTGACGGAAAAGATGCCATCCCGATGGCTGATCAGAAGATAGGATCGGGGTTCAATTGTTATCTGACCGAAAGTGAGCAGGGTATACTGGTTCCCGCTCGTTGTTTCTTTAACAAGCTTGTACCCAGACAAATCAGCTGAAAATTCAGCTGGGTTACTAAGTTCAATGAACTCATCATCAGCGGTCGCGCCTTGCGTTTTCACTTGAGAAATACCAAAGATCGGCTCTTGGGCTTGGGTTTGAGAGGGGATAAGTAAAAGCAAGCTTAGGAGAAGAACGATACCCATATACGTGTCATTCCCCCGCAGCCTCTAGCGTGCGGGGGAATCCAGAATTAAAAATGAGAGCCGTGTTAAACCTGCATGTGTTAAAGCAGGGGATTCCCGCCTGTCTCCGCAACTTATTAGTGTGCGGAGATCCCTGCGCGGCGCGGGAACGACACGGGCAAATAAAAATACCCCGCCTTTTTAGGGGCAGGGTATTTTGTGGGTAAGTGCATTATAGCAGGCCTATATTTTTTTGTGTGGATTAAGCCGTCTCTTTGACGGCGCGCAGCCGTCGGATGGCGCGTGGTTGCTTTAAGGCGCGCTCATATACGGAAATGGTTTGGCGCACAATTTCATCCCAGTTAAAGTGCTGGTTTACGAAGCCGCGGCCATGCTGCTTATACTGTTTTGCAATTTCGGCATGTGTCAGGATAAAGCGCAATTTCTTTTCCAAGTCCTTGGCATCGCCATTGGCAAAGGTCAGGCCAAGATCTTCAATGACTTCCATGTTTTCCGGGATATCAGAAGCAAGCACGGCCTGGTCATAGCTTAGGGCTTCAAGCAAGGCAATGGACATGCCTTCAGACTGTGAAGGCTGGACAAAGAGGTAGGCATGCTTAAAGAGGGACTGCAAGATTTCGCCATTCTGCTTGCCGGTGAATATAATGTTGTTGTTACCTTCGGCCATGGCATGCAGGGAAGCGACATATTCATCGGTATATTCGGCCCAGCCGACGATGACAAGTTTCTTGTCAGTTTTCAGGTTTTTGTAAGCCTCAATAAGGAAGTGCAAACCTTTGTGGCGCACTAAGCGGCTGATCGCCACGATATACCCGTTCGGTTCAAGGCCCCAAGCGGCGAGGGGGGTGGTAGAAACGTTTTCCGGAGGAAGCGGCACACCATTTGGAATGTAGGTTGCCTGGCTGTGGTAGGCGTGCCAGAGGTATTGCTGCAAATTTTTAGAGACGGTAATGACCTGGTCAGCCCAGAGCGCGGCAGTTCGCTCACCCAAGCGCAACATGAAGCGCGCGAAAGAGTTCCATTTCTGGTGGAAATAGTCGGGGCTATGAACAGTCGCGACAATTTTGGCGCGCGGCTTCAAAAGTCGGATCAAGGGGATTAAAAGCGAAGGTCCGATGGAGTGCACATGCACAATATCCGCGTCGCGGCGGACGAGGTTCATGATCGACATGAAGGTATGCGTGATCGCTTCAAGATGCTTCGTATACAAAGCCGGCGTATAGAGGATGCGGACATTTTTGTACTGTTTCACGTCGGTTTTCGTGTAACCATGACGTGAATAAATAAAAACTTCCTGGCCATTTTGGGCCATGCGCACGGCTAACTCTTCGACGTGGCGTTCTACGCCGCCGCCGGTAGCTGGAATGCCTTTTTGTCCGATGAAGTAAATTTTCATAGAAAGTCGCATCAGGACGGGAAGTGAGGTGGGTTGAACTTAAGAACCTTAATGACTTTTCATGGTTTTGTCAAGGGGGCTGACAATCATTTCTTTGTTTAGGCTTGCTAACATGATTTTTGATTGTTTTTCTCGCCAAACCATGGGAAAATCAGGATATTATCCGAATAATTGACCTTAGCGGATGTTGGCTATTTTCGCAAAAATGCGTCGTTTTTACCTACGGCTGCCCCTGCACAGCCGTATCTTTATCCTTGCCAGCATGATCGCGGCCTTGTTGGCTGTCATTGTCGTGCCGACAGTCCGAGCCATAAATAGCCGGATTTTCCCATTCTTCGATCCGGAGCAAACCTATTTTGCCGACCTGCGTCCGACCGCCGGAACCAAGGAGCACATCGAAACTGCTGCCGCTGTTTTTTCTGCCGCAACGAATACGCCCCGTGAGGAGATCACCGCACTGCTGTCAGCGATCATTGCGAGCGAGCCTGCCAGGTTCGGATCCTTTTTGAAAGATGGCACCGTCTATTTTTACGCGAGGAACCCTCTGCGCCCTGTCGTCTTGCCCGATGCGATGAAAGAACAATGGATTGCGAGCGACTGGCAATTGCAGCGGGACAATTATGTCGTTTTTTCCCCGGCTGTTTCAGTTGCGCAACCGCTGCAGACGCGCCTCGCCCCATTTTGGAGCAAAGTCGCTTTGTATCGGCTGTCTTCGCAGGATCGTGGGGTTTTCTACATGAAAAACAGCAATTTCCCCCAAGCACTCTATGGTTCTTTTGAGGATCTCGGTGGAGCTTGGCGCCTAGAGCTGGCGGCCTCAGCATGGAAAGTTGGTAACGGAGCGGAAAGCACCACGCTTCCCCTAGAGGCTTCGTTTTTCTTACGGCAAACAGCGGCGATCGGCGCAATGGCCGAAAAAATTGCCTGGACAGAAAACATTGCCGCACTCTGGAGTAGTCCTTTGGCACAAGCATTTCGTGTTCCTGGCCAAATCACCGTGGCATCAGGAACGCTGAACGATTTTACAGAGAATCCTTTTGCCTCGTCTCTCGCTTGGCAAGCAGAAATTTCAACCAGCCAACCGGAGGCCAATGTTTTTTTGGAACAGATCTTGCGTGACTTGGCCAAGCGGTACCCTATGGCCTTTGAACGTGTGCTTCCCGACAAAAGCAAAGTCTA
>CAYHTI010000016.1:0-9272 GCA_964359515.1 uncultured Gammaproteobacteria bacterium
GGCCATACATCGTGAGACCGACTGATTGAATATGTCCATGTTGTCGCTTGCCAATCAGCTGCCCAGTGCCGCGCATTTCCAAATCACGCATAGCAAGCTGAAAACCAGACCCAAGGTCCTTCGCTTCCTGCAAAATTTGCAAGCGGCGCGCGGCAACACCGGTTAACCCTTGCGTCGGATAAAGAAAATATGCGGCTGCTTTGGCTTGTCCACGTCCAATGCGTCCGCGGATCTGGTAAAGCTGGCCCAAACCGAAGCGTGTCGCATTTTCCACGATCAGCGTGTTCACATTGGCTATATCGAGGCCGTTTTCGATAATTGTTGTGCAAACAAGCACGTCAATTTTTCCATGATCAAACGCTTCAGCCACCCGAGCCATTTCATCTTCCGGCATCTGACCATGGACAATGTCAATGCGAAGATCGCTGCCAAGGAGTTGCTGCAAGCGCTTTTTTGCCGTGTGAATCGTTTGGACATGGTTGTACAAGTAAAATGCTTGTCCACCGCGCTTTAATTCATCACGAATCGCCTGGCGAATCAGGTTTTCGTCATAAGGCTGTATATGCGTATCAATCGGCTTGCGGCCCTGTGGCGGCGTGGTAATCGTCGAGATATCTCGCAAACCGGAAAGCGAAAAATACAAGGTGCGCGGGATGGGCGTAGCGCTCAGTGTTAAAATGTGGGCCTGCGTGCGCAGCTGCTTTAGGCGCTCTTTGTGGCGGACTCCAAAGCGCTGCTCTTCGTCAATAATAATTAGGCCGACTTCTTGGAAACGCACGTCTTTTGAAAGTAAGCGATGCGTGCCAATAACCACATCCATCTTCCCCGCCTTGAGCTGTTCCAATACCTGCTTTGCGGAGATATCGTCTTTACGCAGCTTGCCCGTAAACCGGCTCAACATGCCTACTTTAACGCCAAAAGAGCGCAGCCGCTCCGTAAACGTGTCAAAGTGCTGCTGGGCCAGCAAGGTTGTCGGGCAAAGGACAATTACCTGCTTGTGGTTCAAGAAAGCCTGGTATGCCGCGCGGATGGCCACTTCGGTCTTGCCGAATCCCACATCGCCGACAACCAAACGGTCCATCGGCTCATGCGCTATTAAATCGCCATAGACATCCTTAATCGCCTTTTCTTGGTCTGGGGTCTCGGTGAAACCAAAATTTTCATGCATCTGCTGATCAGCTTCGGGAAAAATATGCCAAGGCTCGACGCTAATTAAGGAGCGACGCGCATAGAGCTTAAGTAAGTCACGGGCGAATTCCTGCGAATCTTGCGCCGCCTTTTTTGTTAACCGTATCCAGCTCGTGCCCGAGAGCCTTTGTAGACCTGGTTTTGCTTCGCCCACGTATCGATCCACTTTGTATGCCAGCTCAACTGGGACATAGAGCCTGTCTCCCTTCGCGTATTCAATAAGCAAGTTCTCGCGCTGATGCCCTTCAATGGCGGATGTCACCAATCCTAAATACCTCCCCACACCATGATCCTCATGGACGACATAGTCATTGACTTGAAGAGTTGTCACAAATGCCGCGTGGTCACGGCGCTTTCTATCTTTTGTCTTTACGGCGCGTCCAAACACATCGGCATGCGCGTAAAACACAAGTCCATGCGTGGCGTCGACAAAGCCCTCCATGGGCGCCTCTTGCTCGACAAATGTGATCCCCTCACCACTTTCCCCGTGGCGCTGCAGACCACTTTTGACCACATCAGGATCGATGCTGGCCACGACAATCATATGACGTGCGTTTCGCTGCGCACGGAGCTCGTGGGTAAACTTTTCAAAATCTCGGTGAAACTGGCGTGAAGGCTGCATGGCGAGGTGGAGATCAACCATATTCCCCGCTGCCGCATCTGCAAATGTTTTTAAAATGATCGCGTCGGCAATAGCCCTCGCGCCAAGTGACTTTTCAACGACCTTCAACAATAGGTCGGAACAGACGATCTGACCTGCTGGCAAAGTCGCTGGCGGCAGGACAGGCACATATGACGCGTCAAAAGAGGCTGGTAAAAGTGTCACCGCGCTTAGCTCTTGCTTTTCTTGAGAAATAATTTGCTCAAGCCTCTCTTCCCCAAAGATAAGCCGATAGGACTGGTTACTGGCAGACTGGATCGATACGGCGCCGCCTTTGGATGAGAAGCTAAAGGCCGCATCTCCGCTTTGGTCGTAACTTAGAGCAGCGAGCTTGTTGGTAATTTGTTGGGGCGTCCATCGCTCCTTGGCCCGCAAAACAAGTGATTGGTCACGCACAAATGTCAGCACCGCGGCGGCATGCTCAAACTCGGCTAGGGATAAGACATAGACTGCAGGCTCGGCCTTCAGCAGGCGTGCATAAGAAACGTTCGCCGCCTCACCAGATGCGTCTAAGTGTACGACCTCGGCTTTGCAGCCAAGGATGCGTAAAAATACGCTCAGTTGTGCCGCAGAAACAGAAGCCTCACGCTCGTCTTGCGCAATCCAATAAAAAACACCCTGATGCTTGTCAGAGGCTAAATAGCGGGCAAGCAAGTACGCTTGCTGTGTTTTCGTTTGTGCACCAAGAAGAGACGGCATGGTAGCAATTTAAGATTTTTGCCGATGCATTCCTCGATCCATAGCTTCATTGGCAAGCTCGTCCGCGCGTTTATTTTTTTCGCGGCGGACATGTTCGTACGAAACCTTTCGGAACTGCTGGGCAAGGTTATAGATACGGACGAATAAGGTCTGCAAATGCGGCTGTTTGACGCGATACACCCCGGTCATTTGACGCTGCACGAGTTCGCTGTCCATGCGGATATGAATCTCACTAGCCCCAAGCTCTTTGGCACGCTGTAAGGCCATAAGAACAGCGGTATATTCCGCGACATTATTGGTGGTTTCGCCGATGTACTCGCTGATAGTGGCGACCTCCTTTTTACCGGTCGCATCATAAAGCACGACCCCGGCGCCAGCAGGCCCAGGATTTCCCCGAGCGCCGCCATCCGTGTAGGCGATTAAAGCAAGCTCTTTCATGGCAGTAGGAATTGTAAAATTAACGGCTTGGCTTGATGTCGATGACTTTCAGCTGCAACTCTCGGTTCCCGTTCCATTCATTGACATCGACATAATAGACTAAGTCGACCAAGTCTCCGACCTTCACGGTTTTAGCGAGAGCGCCAAAACTGAAAGCGATGGCTTTACGAAAGATCTTCTTGTCAGCCGTTAGTGCCAGGCGCAGATGTGTGGCATCCTTCCCGACCGTAGAGATCTCAGTCACCTGCATGCCTCGGGCGGCAAATTTGGGTTGTGGGTTGCCCATGCCAAACGGGTGAAATTTTGATAATTGCTCGTACAAGTCCCAAGTAATGCGACTTACACTTAGTTCACCATCGATCTCAAGCTTGGGAACGGTATCTTCAACGCGCATTGTCCTCGCGGCAAATTCATTCATCCTCGCCTTGAATTCGTCAAGTTTGCCATTGTCAGCCAAGGTAAACCCACAAGCATTCTTATGGCCGCCATACTTGGCGTAAAGGTCCTTGGTTGCCCCTAAAGCCAAAGTGCAGTCAAAACCGTCCGGGCTGCGGCCAGAACCAGCGATTGCCCCGTTGATTTCGGCCAATATAAAAACTGGCAGATGGAAACGTTCCATGACGCGGCTGGCAATCAAACCCGCTACGCCTATCGACCACTTCGGGTCATAGGCAACTAGTACTTGCGGCGTGTCGCTCTTCACTTCACCAATTTGTTCTAAGGCCTCGCCGACAATTTTCTCGGTCAAAACTTGCCGCTCCTTATTCGTTAACTCTAACTTTTCAGCCAAAGTCAACGCTTGATCCTCGTCTTCGGCAACTAAGGCGGCAAATGCGGCATTCGCATGGTCCATGCGGCCGGCAGCGTTCAAGCGCGGAGCGATGATAAAACCGACTTCGTAAGAACCGAGATTCAATTCTTTTCCTTGCTTCGGCGGCAATAAGCCAGCCTGTTTTAAAATAGCTTTCATCCCGATGCGGCGCGCCTTAGAAAGCACGGTCAAACCATATTTTACAAGGGTACGGTTCTCTCCTATTAAAGGAACCATATCAGCGATCGATGAAACCGCGACCATATCCAACAGCCATTTTTCGAAAGCTTCAAATTGGCGAGCCGTATCAACATCGCTTTGCTTGGCAGCATCGCGAAGCATGGCCTGGGCGAACTTAAAGGCCACGCCGCCGCCAGCCAGATCTTTGAACGGGTAGGTTTCGCCTTGGACTTTCGGATGCAAAAGGATGGCGTCAGGCAGCCGAGTCTTTTGTGCGTGATGGTCGGTAATGATGACATCCATACCCAATCCTCTGGCGACGTCGACCTCTTCCGCATTGCTGATCCCGCAATCGCAGGTGATAATCAGCCTTGTCCCCTGCGCATGCAGATAGGTCACCGTATTTGCGTTGAGCCCGTACCCCTCCCTTTCGCGGTCAGGTAAATAGACATTCACATGCTCCGCGCCAATCTTCTTCAGTGTCGAAAATAAGATGACAGCGCCGGACAATCCGTCTGCGTCGTAATCACCGTGGATCGTGATCAATTCATGCCGGCTGATCGCGTCCTTTACGCGCTCAACGGCAATCGGCATGTGCTTAAAAAGGTAGGGATCGTGCTGGTCTTGTCCGTAATCTGGATTAAGAAATTCATCCATTTGCGGCTGTGTCAAAATGCCGCGCCGAAACAAAAGGTCCGCAACAATAGGCTCAAGTTGCGGATTGGCCTGCTTAAACTCATCCGGGGCCGGCGGCTGTATTACCCACTGTTTTTCAGCTGGTTGCATAAGAGAATTATTCTAGCGCAAGTCTCTCGCTAAGACAAAAATGCCCCCGTCTAGGCGGGGGCTGAGCAAGAACTCGAATTAAGGCGCGGAGGTGATATAGGGCGCTACGGTAAAAAATACCATGGAAATAATGACCATGGTGCAGAGGATGACCCAGACAAATTTATGCAGTTGTTTGCGTTTCATAACCGTTTGAGCATTAAGAGAGCATCGACATATTTTCGACCGAGGAGAAGGTACGTTTCATCGTACCCATACCGGGCGAACCCCATTTCGTTAAAAGCGGCAATCGTGGTTCGGTCGGTGGTCAAAAGCGCCATTTTCAGCTTTTGGATGTCCGTAAATTGCTTTAAGTGTTTAAAGATCGCTTGCCAGACAAAGGCCCGCAGCTTTGGGTCGTCGTGATCGGCGGCAATGTAAAAGGCACGAACATGTGCTTCGTGAGAAAGTTTGGACTCGCTATTGCCCGTCACGCGAACAACGCCGACAAAGCTGCCAGTTGGTTTATGCACAACGCCTACCATCAGGCTGTGCGAGGCGTGCCAACTATGACTAAGAAGTTCTTGCCATTCCTCGGGCGACTCGTCTTTTTTCTCCTCATAGGACTCGGAAGAGCTTCCTGGATGTTCCTTGAGCGCGCGCAAATAAAAAGCACGAAACGCCTGCCATTCCTGGGGCGTGATTTCTTTGACGATATACGGCCCGAAGGGCTGCGTTTGAAACGGGGTATTTGTATTTTTTTTAAACCACATACGCGCTATTGTCACCGCTTGAGCACGGCCATAAAGGCTTCGGGGCCGATATCCACCTTCCCGATGCCCATCATCTTCATTTTTTTCTTCCCCTTTTTCTGCTTCTCCAAAAGCTTGCGCTTGCGCGTCACATCACCGCCATAGAGCTTGGCTGTCACATCTTTGCGCATAGCCGGTATTCTAGCGGACGCGACCACCTTGCCTCCAATGGCTGATTGTATTTTAACCTCAAACATCTGGCGAGGCAATACTTCCTTTAATTTGTCAACAATCTTGCGGCCCACTTCATAGGCTTCGTCTTTATAAACGATCGTCGCCAGCGGCTCAACTTTCTCCTCCGCCACAATGATATCAAGGCGTTCCACCTCGACTTGCTGATAACCATCGAGCTCGTAGTTCAAAGATGCATAGCCCGCGCTAATACTTTTAAGCTTGTCGTAGAAATCAACAAGCATAACGGAAAGCGGTAACCGGTAATGCAGCATAGCGCGATTTTCGCTCAGGTACTCGGTCGTCTTATACTCACCTCGCCGCTCCTGGATCATTTGCATGAGCGCGACGACATATTCAGCCGGAGTAATAATATCGATGCGCATCATTGGCTCCTGAATCGAAGAGATATGCGTGGGGTCTGGCAGGTCTTGCGGGCTCTTCATGACTTTCGGTTCTGAACCGTCGGTCAAGGAAACCATATACGCCACACTGGGCGCCGTCACGATTAGGTCCATGTTAAATTCCCGCTTCAACCGCTCCTGCACGATTTCAAGATGAAGCAAACCCAAAAATCCGCAACGGAAACCAAAGCCAAGTGCGGCCGAATTCTCAGGCTCATACGTCAATGCGGCATCGGAAAGCTTGAGGCGATCCATGGCCTCGCGTAATCGTGGATAATCATCGCCGTTCTTGCAAAAAATGCCGGCAAAAACCATGGATTTCATTTCACGATATCCGGGAAGGGGCTCGGTAACTGTCGGGTCAGCAACGGTATCGCCGACGCGCACGCCAGTGACCTCCTTTAAACCCGTGATAATGTAACCGATTTCGCCGGCCGACAGCATGTCTGCCTTCTCAAGCTGCGGACGGAAGATGCCAACCTCCTGCACGGGCAATTGCTTGCCAGTAGCCATAAGCTTGACGCCCTGTCCTGCTTTGACGCTGCCGTCGACTACTCGGATAAATGTGACTGCTCCGCGATAATCATCGAACATCGAATCGAAGATGATCGCACGCAATGGCTTATCGGCGGTGTTCGATGGCGGTGGAACCTCGGCGATGATTCGTTCAACGATCTCTTCAATGCCTAACCCTGTCTTCCCTGAGGCTGGCGTAACGACAGCTTGCTCCCCAAGAAGTTGGTGAATCGCTTTTACCGTCTCTGGAACGTCGGCACTCGGGAGGTCGGCTTTGTTTGCGACAGGGATGATGGTTAAGTTCTGGTCCATCGCCAAATAAAGGTTTGCAAGCGTTTGTGCTTGTATGCCCTGCGTCGCGTCGACGAGGAGGATGGCGCCCTCCACAGCTGCCAATGAGCGTGACACTTCATAGCTAAAATCCACGTGGCCCGGCGTGTCGATCAAGTTTAAAATATAATCCTTGCCGTCCTTGCCGCGATGCTTCATGCGGACAGGCTGGAGTTTGATCGTGATGCCGCGCTCGCGCTCTAAATCCATGGAGTCAAGTAATTGCTCTTTCATCGCGCGTCGCTCAACCGTTTTGGTGTACTCCAAAAAGCGGTCGGCCAAAGTCGACTTCCCGTGGTCAATATGCGCGATAATGCAAAAGTTTCGAATATTCATAGAGAACACACAAGCGACGGGGTTGGCCGTCGCTTGAAAATGCCTTCGCTATTCGTCCTCCTCAGACTCTCCCATTTCTTCTTCAGCGAGAGCCTCCAGGGAAACAGATTTATCAACGGCGGCGTCAATATGGTCTGGGATTTCATCGTCGATTTTTTCTTCTTTTTCCCAGTCCTCATCTGAAATAGGCACGCCATTCTTTTGAAATTGCTTGACCCTCTGCTCAGCCATGGCAAGAGGATCATTGCTTTCTTGGTCCCAGTGCTTTTCAACTGCCATGCCCTCGTCACGCTCATCATGGTCGCTATCTTCGCGTCGGATCGGATTTTTTTTGGGAATTGTCATATGCAGGTATGATATGGAAACTAGGTGGTCCTGTCAATCGGAGAAGCCTCGTTTTTGCCCATAATTTCCAGGAAAAGCGCAAAAAAAAGCAAGTAGCCGATTCCTAAAGGATGGTTCAAATAGGGGCTAAACGTATGCGTAACCAATACGGCTACGAGACTGAGTAGCCCTCCCAGTGTCAGGGCAAATTCCGTGTCAAGTGTCGCGCCTCGACGGCTGGATAACCATCGGTACGAGCGTGTGAGAATCAGCGTAATCAAATAGATGTAGGCGGCCAAGCCGAAAAGACCAAGCTTAAGCCAGAGATCATGATAGCCCCACTCAAAAATGAACGTCGTGTATTCTCCCGTTGGATTCTGCGCCAAAAGGCGTGGATCCTCGGTTTTATAGGTCACTTCTTTACCAAAGCCCTGGCCCAATATCGGATGTGCGGTAATGGCCGACCACAACGGAGGTAATAGCTGCCAACGACTGCCGACACCAGCCTCGTCCGCAAATGTGAGGGCGCGCTTGGAAAACAATGACCCCGCGGAAAAATTACCGGAGACGGGAGGAAACGGAAAAAGCACAAGGAGGGTGATCAAGAGGAGGCTGGATATGCCAGCTGCAGCGGATATCCAAATTGCTTTCAGAGACAAATGGGCCGGTCGTGCAAACAGCCAAAAGAACAAGGCAACCATGAATACAAAGGCGACCACCATTCCCATCCAATTACTGCGGGACAGGCTGACAAGAGTTGAGCTCGTCAATAAGATGAGCAGAAAAATAAGGGATAGCCATTTTCTGTCACGCACGAGCAAGCTAAATGGCCGCGCGGCCGCCACCGAGACCGCTAAAAGCAAGACGACAAACCAGGCTATTACCGTATAAATTTGGCTCTGAAAAAAGACGCGGAAGAAAAGGTCGGTCATTTCGGTCAGTTCGCCAATGCGCGTATCACGCACCCAGCGGTAGACATCGCCGACCACGTACCAAAAATTAAGCTCATGCGCAAAGAAATAGGTAAGAAACAACACTTTCGTCAAGCTGGCAAGCAGCGCTCCAAACGTGACCTGTAAGATGAGGCCAAGATCTTCGCGGCGACGAATCGCCTGCCAAAAAGGCAAGGCGGCTCCAAAATAGAGAAAAGCATTCGCATCAAAGAATACATTGGCAAAACCATTGCCCATCGCCGCCCCGCGCAGTATGGCGTAGAGGAATACGGCGAGCAGCCCGACAAGGGGCCAAAAAATGAAGGACCGGTACAGAAGCATTTTCCGTTCAGTAACTACGCGAGCAAGGGCCACTGCCACCACCACTAAGAACAGGCCGATGCGCAGGGACACGGAAAGGCCGCCATGCATAAAGGCGAGTAAATAACCGTGCGAGCCAATAATAAGCTCGGCAAGCATGATGGCGACGCCATAACGCAGGTCCTTCAGACTTAGAACCACTATCAGCAGAAGGATGGTGATGTACGCCACATTGCCAAACAGCGGCAAGGCCCAGCCAAAAACCGAGAGCAGCTCCACAAAAATGATGCCCAGGAAGGCTGCCCGCGCCGGTTTGTCCCAGAATTTCATAGTCAGTTGGCAAGAAAAGGGTCAACCGAAAAAGATCGCAAGGCCAAATCTATA
>CAYHTI010000016.1:9282-11328 GCA_964359515.1 uncultured Gammaproteobacteria bacterium
AATCTATAATATCGTGGTCCATATCCGCGGCGCCGTGGTAAGTAGAAACTGTCACTAAATAGATCCTATCCCCCCGTAAGACTGAGCGTTGCCAGTGCAGCCGCGTTGCAAATGGATCGCTTGCAGGCGTGTCAAAGCTATAAACAAAGTCGTGCCCTCCACCCAACCAAGGAGATTCGCCAGCATAATACAAATTTGCATGCTGGAGAAAATCAAGCCGCTCGTCAACAAATTGCTGCAAGGACGTTTGACCAGCATCAGATTGCCATACATCAATGCTGAAAAGTGACTCATCCGGAGAAACAATGAGAATCATTTCCTTGTCAGCTTCTGCCGGAGGAGCAAAGCTCGACCAGCCGGCCGGCGCAGCTAGCTCAAAGGCACCGCTTTCAGAGCTATGATGCATCGTTTGTGATACGCTCGTTCGTTCAATCATCCATGGCTCGCAAGCTGGGCAAGACAGCGACGCCTCTTGCATGACAACAGGCAGCCCAATTTCGAAAAACTCACGGACCGCATAATTTGTAAGCACCTGTTGTTCAACACGATCAAAGCCGTTCACTTCCCAGGCCTGCGGCGTAATTGGACGCATGAGGAATAGACCATCCGTCCTGCGATCGATCAAATAATTGGCACCATCAAAAGAAACCACCGTGCCCCGCGGATACACTGGTAGCTCATCAACCACTTCTATCACGCCAGCAATGTCGTAATCGAAAAAAAACGAGATATCGAGATCGTCGACTTTTTTATGCCATTGCGGGCCGTATAAATCGATGGCCACCTGCTCTGACGGGATATTGCGCAGCATTCCGCCTGGCTCAACAGCATAAACTTCGGGCACTTCGGCTATCTTTAACAGCCTGCTGCCTGGCCGGTAAAGGACATTACTGCCCAATGCGTAAAAAGCCATTTCAAAATCGGAAATCTCCTCCACCCTGGAAAAATCCTTATACCAGCTGAAATAAATATTCGCATTCGGAAAAGCATGCCGCTTCTGATCCATGCCGATATAATACACGGCCGAATTTGATGCAACCTTCACCAAGCGCCCCTCATAAATAGCCGGCGGCGCGGAGAGTGTATCTGCCGAGATTTCAGCGCGCGCGGCATCTACGGAAAGACAAGCACCGATGAGCGCAAGAACCGCGATCAAAAATCGAGAAAACATCTGTTTCATACTATGACCGCTTACGGCTGGCCTCCGCCGCTTCGGCCGAGGCCCTCCCTTTCTTGGTTTTTAGATAAAGTGATGCGACGCCTCCTACAAGCCAGGCAAATGGGATAATGGATACGGCAGCAACATACGCCCCCCACTGCTTATGCTTACGGAAATAGTAGCGGACGCTTTTCGCGTACCATCGCCGCTTCTTCCCTGCAGAGACTTTTTGAAAGCTGTCGCCTCCCGCGTGGAGAACATGAGCTTCGGGGAAATAGGCAACCTGAAAAGATGTTCTTTCCTTAATGCGTTTGCAATAATCAACCTCCTCAAACCAGATAAAAAATGACTCGTCGAATGTACCGATTTGGTCGATAACTTCACGTCGGATCATGAAACAAGCTCCCATGACCTGGTCGACGACTTGCTCGCGGCGATAATCAAAGCCTCGCATGAGATACTTGCTAAGCGCTTTGGAGTCTGGAAACAAAAAATGCAGCTTGGATAAAATTAATAACTGGTCCGACCAAGTGGGAAAGCGGCGCACGGATGACTGGGTCGAACCATCCTCGTTTATTAAATGAGGGCCCGCGATACCGACATCTGGCTTGCGGTCCATGAACTCGACTAAGCGCTCAAGTGCGCGATCGCTGATTTCAGTATCAGGGTTCAGCAAACACACATACCTACCAGTAGAGACAGCGATTCCCTGGTTCACCGCAGCGGCGAAGCCCAGGTTTGTCGCATTCCGGACGACGCGCACGCCGGTAAATTCATTCATCGCAACCTGTACAGACCGGTCTTTGGACGCGTTGTCGACGACAATGATCTCGAACGAAACCTCGGAGGTCTCTGCGAAAATGGAGCGCAGACACTTTCTAAGCCAG
>CAYHTI010000017.1:0-11234 GCA_964359515.1 uncultured Gammaproteobacteria bacterium
ACTAGACGAACTCAAGGCTGGAACGCGCGCAGAAGAGATCGAGGTTGCGCAGACCAACCTGGATAATGCAAAATGGGCGTTTTCAGATGCGCAGGACCAACTCGCGATTGTCGAAGCTAAGGCTGCGCAAGATTTAGATAATTTGTACGCCAATGTCCGCGATATTTTAACCGATGCTTACACGAAGGCAGATGATGCGGTTTATAAGTATGCAGACGAAATGTTTTCAAAGGAGTTTGTAAACAAGAACGAGCTCATTTTTATTGTCAAAGATCAGACGATGAAGCAGTCAGTCGAAAGTGCACATAGCGATGCTCAGGTAGCTGTCGAGGCCTTTGCTGGATTGCTTATTTCCTTGCCCCAAACTAAGCCAGGCCTGGACGCGAGTCTGCGTGATGCTTTGGCGCATTTGCAGTCGGTGCAAGCATTTCTCTTGCAATTAAATACGGCGCTTAATAACACCTTAAATTTAAGCCAAACAACACTCACTTCATATAAAAGCAGTGTGAGTACGGCGCGCGCCAATGTAAATGCCGCGACAACCGCGGTCAATGGGCATATACAAGCGATAGCTTCTCAGGCCATAACAAATCAGCAAAACATTACCTCCACCCAAAACGAACTGAACGCGGCAGAAAATACGTTGCGGCTTAAGGAAAGCGAGCTTACGCTCAAGCTGGCTGGAGCTTTACCTGACCAGATCCGGGCTCAGGAGGCGCGGGTCCAGCAGGCCATGTCTGTCTTGCAGACCCAGCAGGCTCGGGTGAGACAGTCATTGGCTGAGGTAGACCGCCTAGCCGCGCAGCTTTCAAATTTCGTCATCCGAGCCCCGTTCGATGGCGTTGTCACCAATCAAGAGGCCAAAAAAGGAGAGATTGTATCGGCCAATGTGCCTTTGATAACGATTATATCGCCGACGGCTTTTCAAATCGAGGCAAATGTTCCAGAGGCAGATATTGCCAAGATTAAGATCGACAATCAAGCTCAGTTGACCTTGGACGCTTACGGAGAATCTGTTACTTATGCCGCGTCTGTCCTACGGATTGATCCGGCGCAAACGACCGTCGAAGGAGTTGCTACATATAAAGTAACCCTCCGTTTTGCCGACCAGGATGAGCGCGTCCGATCTGGGATGACTGCGAACCTCATCATTCTCACTGGGACAAGAACAAGCGCGCTTTCATTGCCGCAAAGGGCCGTCATATCGCGCAATGGCAGCCGCACTGCGCAGCGTATTGTGAGCGGGGAGGTCAGCGAGGTTCCCATCCGCACTGGGCTTGTTTCAGCTGATGGGCGCATTGAGATATTGGAAGGTCTTTTTGAGGGAGAGGAAGTGGTTTTAGCTGTTCGTGAACGCTAGGCGAAACGCATGCCGCTTTTTGAATTACGCAACGTGGAAAAGGTTTATCGCAATGACGAGGTTGAGACCGCAGCGTTGCGGGGTGTTTCTTTTTCTATTGAGGCTGGGGAGTTCGTTTCGATTATGGGACCCTCCGGATCTGGTAAATCGACCCTTCTGCAAATCCTGGGTTTTTTGGATGACCCAACAGCCGGCGAGTATTTGTTTGGAGGTAAGTCATTGCGTGATTATAGCCGCGACCAGCAGGCGAGTGTGCGCAACAAAAGCATGGGCTTTGTGTTCCAGTCGTTTAATTTACTGCCAAGGACAAGCGTGCTGCGCAATGTCATGCTCCCGCTTTGGTATTCAGAACGGCCTTCTTCAGAGTGGCACGCGCGTGCTTTGGAGGCGATCGAAATGGTTGGTCTTGTGCATCGCATCGATCATGTTCCGTCACAACTATCAGGCGGTGAAAAACAGCGCGTCGCGATCGCCCGCGCTTTAGTGAATGATCCTAAGGTTATTTTTGCAGATGAACCGACAGGAAATTTGGATTCCAAAAACGGCCAAAAGATCATGGATATCCTTTCGAATTTGCACACCAAGCGCCGCCATACCATCATCCTCATCACGCATGAAACAGATACGGCCGCACATGCCCAGCGCATTATTTCCGTGCATGACGGGCTGATTGTCGGCGATAAGAAAGTCGTGCGCCGTAAGCCGCGCTCCTTACGCAAGTAGTATGAAAATGCGCCATACCATTGAAACAGCTTTTGGCGGCCTGAAGGCGAATAAATCTCGTTCCGGGTTAACCATCCTTGGCATTGTTATCGGCATTACAGCGATTATGGTCGTGATGTCGGTAGGCCGCGGTGCAGAAAGCTTGATTTTAAACCAGATCGAAGGCATCGGCGCGACGTCAGTTTTTGTTGAGCCGGGGCGTGAGCCTAAGGGGCCATCTGATTTCGCTGAAGCTTTCACGGATTCTATCAAAGATAGGGAAGTGACCGCGTTAAGGAAGCTGCAAAGCCAAGGCCTTGAGGACCTGAGCCCGATGGTCATGCTTGCCGCATCGGTCGTGTATGAGCGGGAAACTCAGCGAGGAAGCATTCAGGGTATTGGTCCGCTTATATTTTCGACGCTCAAACTTGAACCAGAAGAAGGTCTGTTTTTTACGGAGGATGATGTGCGCCAACATGCTTCCGTAGCGGTAATAGGCGCTGACGTGAAAGAGGAGTTGTTCGGGCTTTCTGATGCTGTTGGTAAGCGCATTAAGATCAAAAATCAGTCATTTCGGGTGGTTGGCGTTATTGAGCCGCGCGGACAGGTCTCGTTCTTCAACATCGATGATAGCGTGTTTGTGCCGTACACTACGGCGCAGGATTATTTGTCTGGTAACAACTTTTACCAGGCTATTTGGGTCAAAGCGATCGATGAAAAGGCGGTGGAGGGGTTGGTGTATGAGGTGGAGCGCACCTTGCGGGATCTGCATAACATCACGGATCCAGACAAAGATGATTTTCATGTCACAACCCAGGCCGATGCGGCTGAAACGGTTGGGGTTATCACCACGGTTTTACAGGTGATGCTGGTATCTATTGCGGCGATTTCGCTTGTCGTTGGCGAAATTGGTATAATGAACATCATGCTGGTGTCCGTCACTGAGCGCACGCGTGAGATCGGTTTACGCAAAGCGCTTGGAGCTCGTGAGCGGGATATTTTACGCCAGTTTCTTTTTGAGGCCATGCTTCTGACCCTCTTCGGAGGGATCATTGGTATCCTTGCTGGAGCAGCGCTATCCTTTATCGCGTCGCTTGTTTTATCTCGCGTGGTAGCACTCTCCTGGCAATTCAGTTTTCCTGTTTCGGCCATGTTGCTTGGCCTTGGGGTATCCGGCGGAATCGGCCTCATCTTTGGGCTTTATCCGGCCCGCTCAGCTGCAAAAAAAAGTCCCATGGAGGCTTTGCGCTACGAGTAATCAATTCTGTATGAAACATCTCTTGATCAAAACAGTGTTGGCACTTGCGGCGGTCGCAATGCTCGCGGGGTTATTCTTACTGCGTTCGGATCTCCGTTTTTCTCCTGATCGCATTGATGACGCTGAGGGAGCGCCTCGATCAGTCGTGCGCGTATATTTCAACAATACACGGCTCGACCCTGAAGTATCTTGCTATAAGGTTTTTCCGGTAATTCGGCAGTTGCCAGAGTGCGAAGACCCTTACGTTTACTCCATAAGGCAGCTGCTGTCTGGCCCGACCTCGGTTGAAAAGGCCGAGATGTATTGGACCAGCCTCAACGATGGTACCCGTTTGCGGTCCTTGCTCGTTGATGAAGGCGTGGCTTATGTCGATTTTGACAAGCGCCTCGGCTTTGAGGTTGGCGGATCTTGTCGTGTCGGCGCCATACGCGCCCAAATTACCGAAACACTCAAGCAATTTGAGGGGATAAAAGACGTCGTCATTTCCATTGAGGAGGAGACGGAAGAGATTTTGCAGCCATAAGCGGATTTGTATTCCTTCTGATACAATGGCCGCAAGGGGGAGGAAGGAAGTCCTCTCATGAAGAGTGTCTATTGGTTCTTGTTTTGCTTTATTACCTTGCTCGCACCGCTGCAGGCGCAAGACGTGCAGGGCAATGTTGTCACGCCGCCGGTCGAGCAAGAAAGTGCCGGCAGCGAGTATGAAGCGGAGCGCGCTCCGCACGGACACCTCGAGGCTCGCGAAATCGTCCCGTCGGCTACGCCAGTCCCCGTGAAGCGCTTTATGCTCTTCGTGGTTGATGTGTCCGGCTCCATGCAAGGTGGGGCTCTTGCCAAAGCGATTGATGCAGTTGTCGCCATGACGAATGTCGACAATGACGATTACTACATCGGCTTGATCGTTTTCGATATGCAGCCTAAGCGCTGGCGGTGGCAGGAGAAGAAGCGCTGGTACGCGTGGGCTACCATGCCATCCGTGCGCAACTTGCGGCGGGCGCATGCCTGGCTGCGGGGGCATATCGGCTTGAATAATGGGACGGCGGTCGATCCTGCGCTAGGACTTGCCCTCGCGGATCCGCGTGAGGAATTGACTATTATCCTTATCACGGACGGCATTTTCCGTAATGAGGATAACCCGATTCAAGTGCTCAGGGACGGGCAGCGGAGCCGACAGGAACGCAACCTGCCCCCAGCGACGCTCATGGTCATCGGTATCGGCGAGGCATCGCAGAATCGGCAGCATCTGCGCGATCTTGGCCGGGAAGGTGAGGGCGGGTTCTATGTTCAGGATTGAGACGCCTCGTGCAGCTCAGTCCAACCCGGGGAAGCCACAACACTGGCCTCCCCGTTTCACTTGGGGCTGATTTCACGGCCCATGTAAAAAGCCTTCGTCTAGACGAAGGCTTTTTATGATTTTACGTGGTGTCATTGCTGGGAGTCGAACCCAGATCCTTGGCTTCGGAGGCCAATGCTCTATCCATTGAGCTACAACGACAAGAAAAAGCGCGTAGAATTACGAGCTCCTTGTGCATCATACCCGTTTTTAGGCGTTTTTCAACTGCACCGTACGGGCAGAGCAAGGCATGTTATGCTAAAATGAAGATAGAAAAATGTATGAATGAATCGGAAAGTGAGGAAAAAAAGAGGCCATTCAAGACGCTGTTGATTGCTTTTTTTGTGCTGCTAGGGCTTGGTTTGATTTTGTCGTTTTTTTGAGTTGAAGCTTATGCGAATCGTCGATAAAACCCTAGGTTTTTGGGCGCGAAAGGTCTTGCATCTTTTACTTAACGGATCGATTGCCATTGCCGCCCTGTTGATCAGCCCTGATTGGATTAAGCCGTTGACCGTCGTTGGGTTTATCGCTGTGCTCGTGTTTGAATCCGCACGTTTAAAAACAAAAGCCCGTCGTTTTGTCCATGAGGCTGTAGGCCCTTTGTTTAAACGAGAAGAATCCCTCGAGTATTCTGGCATGTTTTGGATTGCTGTAGGGGCGCTCATCGTGGCCTTGTTTGCCGAGCCACTCGCTTATAGCTATGGATTTGCCGTCTTGGCCATAGCAGATTTCGCCGCCGCGGCAGTCGGCCGCTCTTGGAAATCCCCCCGTTATTACCGGAATAAAACTGTGGCAGGGGCTCTGGCATGTTTTTGTTTTGCTGCGGCGACAACCGCAGCCTTCATCATCCTGTCTGAGCTGCCATTTCCGATCTTACCAGCCATGATTTTGATGGGCGGAATCGTTACGATTCTTGAGACGTTTAGTCATCCTTTCGATGATAATTTTCTCATCCTTGTTTCCTCGTCGTTTATCATGTCAGTAGCATTGTCCCTTTTTTAATATGCCAGCCTGGCTCCTTTTTGCCATTATCGCCTATCTTTTGATGGCCTTGTCTCAGGCAATAGACAAAGCGCTTTTAAACGTGGTGTTTCGCAATAGCCGGGCTTATGCCTGTTTGGTTGGCTGCCTCGGCATTTTGGCTTTTGCGCTTTTTCCCTGGAGTTCCGGATTTTTATCTCCGGCGATTTTTTCATGGTCCATACTAGCCGGCGCACTTTTCCTGGCGGCGCTTGTTCCTTTTCTTTCATCTTTGCAAGGAGATCAGGCCAGCCGCATTATTCCTTTGGTTGGAGCCCTCGTTCCGCTCTCGACCTGGGGGATTGAAGCGTTATTTCTTGATTTGAGCCTCGATCATCAGCAAACATTAGGTTTAATCCTTCTCGTTGTTGGCGCGGTAGTTTTAACGCTCTCAAAAACATCAGCGCGACGTTCTTGGTCTGCCATCGGCAAGGCGACGCTGGCAGCCATTCTATTTGCGGCAAGCTTTGTATTAACCAAATATATCTACCAGCAGTCTGATTTTCTCACGGCTTTTATGTGGATGCGGCTGGGAGGGTTGCTTGTTTCCGTCGCTTTGCTGCTAGACGCAGCTGTGCGTCAAGAGCTCTCACGACTTTGGCGGGAGCAGAGACGGCTCCTTTTGGGCGGTTACCTTGGTAATCAGGTTGTATCCGGATTCGGATTTTTACTCCAGAGTTACGCGATTAGCCTGGGCACGGCGACCTTGGTCACGGCAGTACAGGGGGTACAGTATGCGGTGTTGATCTTGCTGGTGCTGGTTGCATCGCGCATAAAGCCAGAGCTTCTTCAGGAAACCATTAATAAGAGGATGATGCTTGAAAAGCTTACGGCCGTCGCCATTGTTGCGGCCGGGCTTTATCTTTTCGCCTTATGATCCGACGTATGGCAACATGGCTTATTATTGTACTAGTTGTTTTTGTTCCGATTTTATTATTCGCCGTGGTTTCTGTTTTACCGATTGCACCTGCGTCAAACGAAGACGCTGTCTTGGGTTATACTTTCAGCATTCGTGCGGCCGAAGCCCTTGGCCTTGATTGGCGGGAAGCATATCGAAATTCGTTAAAAGATCTTAACCCAAAAGTCATTAGACTTCCTGTCTATTGGGATCGCCTCCAGCCGGCCGCCGGCGCCTTTGATTGGACCGAGACAGACGAACAAATGGCAGCCTTAGTGGGTACTGATACCAAGGTGATCCTGGCAATTGGCCGCAAGCTGCCGCGCTGGCCCGAGTGTCATGTCCCAGGATGGGTCGGCGAGTTAGAGTCGGTAGAGGCCAAGCAAGCGCTGCGTGAAATGCTGTCCGAGGTAGTTCGTCGTTATCAAGGACACGAGGCGCTGAACGCCTGGCAAGTTGAAAACGAGGCTCTCTTTCCGTTTGGCGAGTGCCCGCTCTGGTCAAAGGGCCGTTCTTTGCTTCGCGAGGAAGTTGATCTCGTTCGATCGATTGATACGGATCATGACGTCTATACTACGGATAGCGGCGAACTGAGTCTTTGGCTGCGAACCACGTCTTTACCTATCGATGGACTCGGCATAAGCCTTTATCGGGTGGTTTATGATACAAAATATCGTTATTGGCCGGTAAACCCATATTTCTATCGTTTACGTATGAGGGCCTTAAAGCCATTCGTGGGCACCTTCCTGATCAGCGAATTGCAGATGGAGCCTTGGGGGCCTCGGCCTGTTCAAGAGCTCTCCACGTCAGAAGCTTATCGCTCGTTCTCACCGATAGATGTAGCCTCTCGCATTGATTTCGCGCGGCGTACGGGCGCGGATACGATTCTCGCCTGGGGGGTTGAGTGGTGGTACTATATGCACAAGCAGAATCTTGATCAGCAGTATTGGCAGGAAGCTATACGCGTCTTCAATCCATAGCATGACCGAATCTAAACGCAAGCAAAAACGGCATCACCCAGGATTTGAGCCTAAGCCGGCCCATGTGCACGAGTCTTTGCATTTCCCATCGGGATTTTTATGGGGGAGTGCAACTTCGGCCCATCAAGTAGAGGGGTGGAATGACAATAGCGATTGGTGGGAATGGGAACATAAAGCAGGAACCATCGCCGATGGACAGCTGTCCGGGCGGGCTACCGACCATTACCATCGCTACCAGCAGGACTTTGCCTTGGCTCAGGAGCTTGGCCAAAATATTCACCGGTTGTCTATTGAGTGGTCCCGTATAGAGCGCGCGCCAGGTGTTTATGACAGAAAGCAGGTCCAGCATTACGTAAATGTCCTTGCGAGCGCCAAGGCTCGCGGGATGCAGACCATGGTCACCTTGCATCATTTCACGAATCCGCTTTGGTTTGCCAAGCGCGGCGGCTTTGTCCGCAAGGAGAATATCCGCTTTTTTATAAACTACCTACGACACATCGTACCGATTTTTGCGCCGCATATCAGCTACTGGGTAACCTTTAATGAACCCAATATCTACGTCTTAATGTCTTATGTCCTCGGCCTCTGGCCACCAGGAAAGGCAAGTAAATGGCAGGCTTATCGAGTGTTCCGCCACTTGGCCTTAGCGCATAAACAGGCGTATGACCTGATCCACCATACAGTCCGAGGGCAAACTGCACAGGTTGGTATAGCCAACAATGTCATTTCCTTTGGCGTAGTCAACAAGCACTCGACGGTTGATCTGGTCGCAGCCAGGGCGGTAGACTGGGCCTGGAACCACTGGTTTTTAGAGAAGACAAAGGGCTACCACGACTATCTCGGTGTGAATTACTATGTCCATCGCCGCGTCCACGGGTCTTCGTTTAAGGATCTCCGCCGTTTGGTAGAAGACAATGACTTGGAGCGGCGTGAACGCACCGATTTGGATTGGGAAGTCTATCCGCCGGGACTCTTTGAGGCATTGATCGATATGTCATCATACAAATTGCCTATTTTTATCACGGAAAATGGCATTTCAACGCTGAATGATGACCGCCGCTCGCGCTACATCGTGTCCTATATCAAAGAAATGTTTCATGCGATACAAAGCGGCGTGGACGTGCGCGGCTATCTCTATTGGTCCTTGCTGGACAACTTTGAGTGGGATAAAGGCCTAAAGGCCAGGTTTGGATTGATGGAAGTTGATTTTACGACCTTAGAGCGAACCATTCGTCCCAGTGCCTACGTTTATGGGCGCATTGCCAGGGAAAATGCCATAAACCACGACCTGTTTCGCTTTATTGGCCATTCGGCTCGTCCGGAGAAAGCGCCGAAAGCGTTAGAACAATCGGGAGCTCAAGCAGGGGAAGAAGCGACTCATTAAAGGACAATCCCTCATAGATTAGCCCGCTTGAGGGACCGCCGTCGAGATTGAGCGCGTGCTTCATGTGCACATCGCTGGCAGCTAGAATCTTCGCAAATCTATAGAGACTGAGCGGTGTTTTATCGACAATAATGATAATGAGGCGTCCTTGTTCGTCAAAACCAATGGCCGTTCTTCGCGCTACTTTTTCGCTATCGGTGTCGATGTTGGGCCGTCCGTCTTTTACAAGCAGGGGAAATGATTGGAAGGCGTCGAGGCCCGGCTGGGGCAAAGGGAGCCTATTTACGAAGCGAGGTATCCCATTTTCAATAACCACGGTACCTGATCGGTCAGTGTCATAAGCCTCAGCATTAATTGTCTTGCCGTTATCGATAAACAGCCCGGTCGGCGTCATGTCCTCTGTGAAATAGGCGCCATTGATCGACAGGATGGCTTGGGAATCCTTGTGCCAGTCTTGCAATCGTTTTGGAGCCTGGCTGTGCTGCAAATTCAATTGAAACAATTTTGTATTCAAGCGGTAAGCTATAAATTCATAGGGTGCTTCAGCCTCGTTTGATCGATAAATACGACGCTCCAGACCTGGCTGAAGTTGCTGCCATTCGATTTGCTGATCGAATCCTTGTGGCGGGGTTGGCGTCGTGTTAGTCCGAATACAAGATGCACCCAACAAAACAATGAGGCCGCTGATCAGAAAAATCTTTGGGAGATGTGTCATGTGGGATCTTTACAATCGTGATATAATCGTATCGTAACTGAATAAAATAAAAATGCCTATGACGGGCGGGGATAACCATGTGCAGATGAGCTACAGCCAAATCACCGATGAAATTTTTATCGGTACGAATGCCTGTTGTACGAGACATTTTGACGAATCTTTGATCCGCCTGGGGATTGTTGCCGACATTAGCCTGGAATCTGAGCGTCTCGATGCACCATGGGGCATCAAATATTTTCTTTGGTTGCCCACAATCGACCACACGGCTCCATCCTTGCAATCTTTGGCGCTTGGCTCGCAGATGCTTCATTTTTTAGTCAATCAAAAGATCAAAACATACGTGCACTGCAAAAATGGGCATGGGCGCGCGCCGACCCTTGTCGCGGCATACTTGATTTCCACTGGAATGAGCGTAAAACAGGCGGTTCAGACGATCACCAAGCGCCGCCAAGAGATCCACATCGAGCCTGTGCAGCTAGCCACACTTGAACAATTTAAGGCCCAAGTTCGTTTTTAGTATGGCTGATTCAGACACACTGATCCTTGTTGATAGGGAAGATAACGAGATTGGTTTTGCGCCCAAACTCGAAGCGCATCTTGGCAGCGGGAAGCTGCACCGCGCATTTTCCCTATTAATTTTTGATCGCCAAGGGCGACTGTTGCTGCAAAAACGCGCCGCAAACAAAATGCTGTGGGGCGGCTATTGGAGCAATACCGTTTGCAGCCACCCCCGCAAAGGGGAGAAAACTATTGATGCCGCGCATCGACGGCTGAAAGAAGAGATTGGCATGATGTCCAAACAGCTTGCCGAGGCCTGCACGTTTATTTACCAGGTTCCGTTTGGCTCGATTGGCGGGGAGCATGAGTTTTTACACGTATATGTCGGAACGAGCGATGACGAGCCAACCCCTCAGTCGGATGAGATTGAAAGCATTCGTTGGGTTACTCGCCAAGAGCTTGATGTGGAGATGAAGGACCACCCAGAACGGTTTACGCCTTGGTTTGCCATGATTTTAGAGCGCTTACAGAAAAAACGAATCCCGGAGGGTTTTTATGCATGACCTGTTCTTACAATTTGCCGGCGTCCTGGCCCTGGCCGTTGTTTTGGCGATACTCATGCGTCTACTGCGCCAGCCCTTGCTGATTGGATATATTCTTACTGGAATTTTGGCTGGTCCGCTCATGTTTGGGCTGGTTAGGCCCGGTGATCAAATTGAGGTGTTTTCCAGCCTAGGCGTATCCTTACTTTTGTTCCTTGTCGGCTTGGGGCTAAACCCTTCGATGATCCGGCAAGTTGGTTCAATATCTGTAATTACGGGCATTGCGCAAATGGTCTTTACGACCATTGTCGGACTTGGCATTTGTGTCGTCCTCGGATTTGGCCTGGTTCCTGCTTTGTACCTCTCGGTTGCCTTCACATTTAGCAGTACAATCATCGTTTTGCGCTTGCTGCAGGAGAAGGAACAAGAAGAAACATTGGTTGGGCGCATTGCCATTGGTTTCTTGCTCATTCAAGATGTAGCCGCCATGCTGATTTTTTTATTTCTTTCGGCTTCGGCATCAACCGCCTCGTGGCAACTGACC
>CAYHTI010000018.1:0-11115 GCA_964359515.1 uncultured Gammaproteobacteria bacterium
TCACCAGCGACGTATTAGAAAACAACAAGTCCGTGCCATGCCCACCCGTCTGATATTCAAGAAACTGCTTTTTATCGCCTGACGTGCCCGCCAAACGATAGAGCTCAGCCGTCGCCTTATGGCTGCTGTCATCGTCTTTCGCGGCAATGAACAAGACAGGCTTTCCTAGGCGGTGCATCACGGATTGCACGGCGATGCCGCGGTTTTCAGACGAGGGTGAAATACCAACCGCCCCGACAAAGGCCTCGCTTAAAGCAGCAGCGTTTAGCGCGGCATCAGCGCCCAAATCCGTGCCAACAACGGTTATACCCATCCCTGCTTGTTTGGATTTCAACCATTCTGAAAATGAAACAAGATCAAGCGGCATCGCATTAAAATCCTTGTCGCCAAATGCCGTCAAATTTCCGACACTTTGTCCGTGTCCCCTCAAATCCACGGCTAGGACATGCCAGCCTTTAGATTGCAAAGCCGGGATCAGTGGATCAAAAACCGTGCGACTATCCGCATAGCCATGCACCAGCACTACGGCTTTGTCGGTCACCCCCGCATAGTAATCGCCCTGCACGCGCACGCCATCGCGCATCTGAAAATCCAGGCGCTCGCCTTTCGCGAATTGTGAAGGTGCCTCCTGCGGCTGAACGCGGTAACGCACGGCATACCAAGCATTGGCCGCATACTCACGGCTAATTGCGTAAAGCCCGCGCCAACGTGCCAAGGGATGCATGCCAAACACCACGCTTTCGTCAGGATAGGTAATAAAAATCCGACGCTCGGGCATGAGTTTACGAAATGTTGATAGGGCGCGCCTAGAATGGTACGGCGATGTAACTAGTAATACGGTCGTATCAGCAAAACGGTTCTGATCTAACAACTTATCTGAAAAAAAGGCATTCTCAAAGGTTGAATGCGAGCTCGCCTCAATATGCTCAAGCCCGCTATAACCGAGTTGCTTGGCATAGGCGTCCATAGCTTGCGCTTCTACGCCAGAAGGCGTCTCGCCGCCGGAAAACAACAGATCAATCCCCGTTTGCTTATGAATGCGTACGGCCTCTTCAACGCGCTCCGCCGAGAGATCGCTCAAGCTGCCATTCAGCCGCAGTCCTCCGCCTAGGACAATCGCGATATCCGCTTTCGTTGTCAGCAGCCGCTCAGCCAATAAGGGACGCGCAATAATGCCATTCACATTAAAAGGCGCCAAGGTGTAGGTAATAAGCAAAGAGACGAAAACAACCGCGATAGAAATCCGTGTGATCGTGCGCTTGGTCATATGAACGCATTATACACCATCAAAAACGGCGCCTGCTGGCGCCGTCATTGTTAGGCTTTTGCTACTTCTTCCTTTAACCAGTGCAGGGTCTTGCGATTACGGATCACATAAGACAGATACTCCCGATAAGACGGCGAGCGGACTTGTCGCAAAGCCGCTTCGTTGCCTTCGTACATATGCTCCAGCTCATGCATTTCCTTTTCGATCTCTTCCTTAGTCGCTTCGATCTTGCGCTCTTCCGCCAAAGCACGAATGACCAGCGCACTCTTAATGCGCTTGACCGCATCCGGCGTCAGGTCGAGCATCAATTGTTTGCGATCCTTTTTTAAGTGCGTCAAATATTCATCAAAATTGAGGCCCTGGCGCGCAATATTCTGTTCCAGTTCGCCGATCATGACTTGCGTTTCTTGCGTGACCATGACTTCGGGCACGTCTCCAAACTTGGAGGCATCAATGAGCTGCTGCAGCACTTCGTGCTCAAACTTACGATCCACGTTCTGTTGCTTTTCCTGCAACACATTGTCTGACACGGCCTTTTTCATGTCAGCGACCGTCTTAAAGTTGCCAACTGTATGCGCGAACTCGTCATTGAATTCAGGTAACACAACTTCATACACAGCAAGCACCTTCACCTTGAAGTCGCAGGTTTTCCCGGCGAGCATTTTTTGTCCGTAATCAGCGGGAAAAGCCAGCTTAAACTCCTTGGCTTGATCCTTTTTCATGCCAACAACCTGCTCTTCAAAACCTGGGATCATGGATTTTTCTCCAAGGACAAGCGGGTACTTTTCGCTGGTGCCGCCTTCAATCGGCACATTGTCTAAAAACACCTGGAAGGAAACTTCTGTCTTGTCTCCCATTTTGGCCTCGCGCTCAACGAGCTTTTCCGTGGCGCGCATGCGGCGGACATTGGTAAGGACTTTTTCCACGTCTTCGTCCGTCACCATAGCTTCTTCTTTCTTGGCTTTGATCGCTTTCAAATCACCAACCGTGACCTCAGGCATGAGCGGCACGGTAGCGGTGTACACAAACGGATTTTTAGGCGCGAGTTTATCAAAAGCAATGGCCGGCTGCCCGACCGTACGCAATTTTTCCTGTTCGATGGCCTCTGGCAAGGTCTTTTGTACGGCAATTTCCGCAGCCTGCTCGAGCACGGCCATTTCTCCCACCTGCTTTTGCACCATTTCTATTGGAGCTTGCCCTTTGCGGAAGCCTGGGATGTTCATTTGCTCGGCCAAACGGCGGCCGGCTTTTTCAATGTAAGGCAAAAACTCGTCGGCAGATACTTCCACCGTCAATTTCACCTCGGATTTTTTCAGGAGTTCTTTTGTGACTTTCATATCTACAGTGTCATTCTATATAACATGTCATTCCCCCGCAGCCTCTAGCGTGCGGGGGAATCCCGTACTCTAAACGATCACGTCCTTAACAGGGGATCCAGGACGCCAACCGTTTTGATATCTAGATTCCCGCCTTCGCGGGAATGACAAATGGTCGAGGATGACACAACTGATTATTGATCTGGCAAGGGACGGTTCGACCGCCCCCAGGCCAGCGCAACAATTACTTGGCGAATTTCTCTTGGTACATTTTTACGCTCTTCTTCACCGCTTCTTTGGCTTGCTTCGCACCTTCGATGCCGGTGATCTTGACCTCTTTCTTTTGCAAAAGCTTGTAAGTCTCAAAGAAGTGTTGCATCTCCTTGACCTTATGCTCGCCAATATCTGCCAAGTCTTTCACATGCGCAAAGCGCGGGTCTCCCACGGGGACGCACACGACTTTGTCATCGCTTTCGCCGCTGTCGATCATGTGCAAAACACCGATCGGACGCACGGTAACCATACAACCAGGAAACAAAGGGTTGGTCGTAACCACGGCAATATCCAAAGCATCACCGTCTTCCCACAATGTCTGGGGCGCAAATCCATAATCAAACGGATAAAAATTGGCGCCGAAGAGAACGCGGTCCAGGGCAATGAGACCGGTTTCTTTGTTGATCTCATATTTATTCTGTGAACCGCGCGGAATCTCGATGATCACGGTCAGTTCTTCTGGGGCTTTGTCGCCAAGCGAGACATCATGCCAAAGGTGCATACAATTGACGTTAATTTATTGTTTTAGATTATTACGAAATTCAAGGAACTGGTGATAGCGGGCTACGGCCAAGGAAAGGTACACGAGAAAAACCAAAGTGGAAATAAACGGGATACCCGGGAAAAACACGAACAGGATATACGATGCGAGCATGGCTGGCGTCTGCGCGTAGAGCGCCATAGACCAGATATGCTCGAGGTTGAAACGAAATCCGCTGAAGATCAAGAATAAGACGGAGTAAAATCCCGTCAACAAGAACTTGGCTAACACAAGATAGATAAAGATCGCGATCGGGATGATCACCGGAGCAAAGCGGCGCAGCGTGTTGATCCATGTCGCAATACCCGGCCCGTCAAACGATGCCGACCTGATGCCTATCTCTTCAAACGTTGTCTTTTCTGTTTCCCCCTCCTCACGAATCAGGACGCCATCTTTAGCCACGATAATTCCATTCTCGTAAAATGCATCGATGGCAACATCATCTAATCGGTCCGATGCGTCAATACGCACGTAAAACCGGTCATTATCGCTAAATGTATACGTCCTTTCGTTTTCAATGGACAATTGCGCGTTCTCAAGACGCACAGCCGGAATATTCGTGCGTGCCCAAACCGCGGCTTCGTCCATGTACGGCGTTACATGTGACAGGAAGTAGATTGAGGAAACAATGGATGCCACGGCGCACATGAGCACCAAGTAAGCGAACGAGCGCTTAAACGGCTGAAAGGCCCAGGCCACATAGCGGCGCGGTGAACGGATAGATTGCCAAGCCTCATCCCACACGGTCAAGAAGATGGAGGGCTCCCGATAGGTTTCCTCTGGAGTTGGCATGGTCGTTATTTATGCTTTTGGTGTCTCTTCTGCGGTTGGTGTTTCAGTTGTTTCCGCTGCCGGCTTGTCTGCCGTAACGTCAGTAGAGGCGGCGTTTTCGGTTGGAAGGCCGCTGCCTTCAATATTGATATTCCATCCTGTCAGCTTTGAAGCCAGGCGAACATTTTGACCTGAGCGTCCAATAGCCAAAGACAATTGATCTTCCGCAACCTTGACCTGGGCAATCTTCCCCTCCTCATTCAATTCGATGGAAGAGACCTTTGCAGGAGATAAGGCATGCGCGATGTAAGACTTTAGGTCTTCGACGTACTCGATGATATCAACCTTTTCGCCGCCGAGTTCGGAGATGATCGTCTGCACGCGGCTGCCGCGCTGGCCGACACAGGATCCGATGGGATCAATGTTTTCGTCTAAGGCGCGCACGGACACCTTTGTGCGGCTGCCGGCTTCACGGGCCAAGCCCATGATTTCAATGATGCCATTGCTGATTTCAGGAATTTCCGTGGCAAACAATTGGCGGACAATATCCGGATGTGCGCGGGAAACAACAATAAGCGGTCCGCGCGGCCCCATTTCCACCTTCACAAGAAACACCTTCACGCGCTGTCCAGAAGCATAGCGTTCGGTACGGATCTGCTCTTCCGGAGGCAAAATGGCAGTTGTACGCCCAATATCCACGAGCCAATTGCGACCTTCACGTCGCTGGACGACACCCATGACAATGGTGCCTTGCTTGTCCTTGTACTCATCAAAAATCGTGCTGCGTTCAGCTTCGCGCAACTTTTGCGTAATCACTTGCTTGGCAGTTTGCGCGGCCATGCGTCCGAATTCAGTTGGCACATCAAGCATTTGCCGGATTTCCTGACCGATTTCAGCGTCTTCCTTAATTTTTTTAGACTCCGCAAGCATGACATGCAGCTTTGGATTAAAGTAGAGTTTGTCGGTTTCCGGAATTTCCGGCACATCACGTCCCTCTTCGCGGGCCTTTTGCGCATCTTCACGGGCTAGGCGCAATTCCTCGCGCTGGGCCTCAAGTTCTTCCTCGGTAAAATCCTGCACGACCGTTTTTACGTCGTACACCTTATAAAAACCATTCTCCGGATCAAATTGCACCTGGACGTTTTGGTTCGGTTGGCCAAAGTCTTTGCGGTAAGCGGCGGCCAAAGCAGCCTCCACCGTGGCAATGACCACTTCAAGCGACAAGCCCTTCTCTTCGCAGATGAAGCGCATGGCCTGTAAAATTTCTGATTCTTTCGCCATAAATTTCATGGTTGTGTGGTTTCAGGGAGCCGGTTAAGGCAATTCCATGAGCCATACGTTAACGGCAGATGAAACGAAGTCTAAATTTTTGATAATAAAAAAAACCAGCGTTAAGGCTGATTAATGCTTGAATAATAGCACTGTTTTTCGCGAATGTCAATGTGATTGTAAAAAAATGAACCACGTCCAGCCTCCTGCCGAACGTGGTCGCCTGACAAAAACGATCTCTTCCTTTAGACGGGATGGCGCACCGGCGCACGTTCCCGTGAGCGGAGGTTCTTGCGCCGATGCCGAAGACGGGATGGCGTCTGCCCCTCGATCACGATCTTGGCATCCTTGATCGAGGGATGCCTGCCGCTGGGCACGTGCTTGAGCGGCTTGATGGTCATGAGCGGCTCGCCTGGGAAACTCCAGTCCGTCTCCAGGCGGGTCGTCACGTCATCGCTGGCCGCGATCACGAAGCTGTCCCCGTTCTCGTTGACCGAGCCGCTGAGTCCGCGAGCGATCTGCTCGGGACGGAGCCCCTCCACGATGCGGAAAGGCACGCGATCATCCATCACCCGAATGATGTACAATCCGGGCTTCATGTCGTACGTGCACTTGATGCGTTCTTCTCCTCCGCACCAAAAAATCTCAACCTGAGCCATCGCCTGTCCCCTTTCGTGTATGTGCGCAACCTACCGGTAATCTAATGAGGAATGGCGTATCAGTCAAATGAAGATGAGCCTGATGCGTGCCAGGCTTGCATGGCTATCGACGGTTATTGCCACGACCTCCATGCGCCAATCAAAAACGTTGTGCGACTGACAATACAATTCAGCTGCAGCCTCGAGCCGGCGCAGCTTGTACCAAGACAATTCGTCGTTGGGTGTAGCCTTGTTGCCAACACGGCGCGTCTTCACCTCGACAAAAACCACTTGCCCTCGATGCTTCATGACTAAATCAATCTCACCCCAGCGCGTCCGGTAATTCGAGCAAAGATGCTTATAGCCGCGGCCCATCAAAAAATCACACGCCAATTGCTCGCCATAGGCGCCTAAAGAAAATGCAGCCATAATAAAAGCCCTGCGAGTGCAGGGCTTTTAGGGTAAGTTCATTATAGCATTATCGACTGGCTTTGGGGAGATATTTTTCACGCTGCTCGCGTTCCATGCGCTCGTTCATGCGCTTCGGCAAAATCTTAAACGCGTAATAGAGCACGCTGTACAACCAAACAAGGGCGGCGATACCCCAAAACAAGTACATGATCCGCGCGCTCATAAAAGCAATGCGCTGGACGGAGAAAAACAAGAGCAGATACCCAAGAAGACCCATGACCAAACCGAACGAGGCCTTTTTCTTAAGCAAGGTGCGCATGGGAGCCATCAAGCTGCTGCGCAAAGACAATAAACCCGCGGTAAGCCCAGATAAAACAAGCAAGCCGAACATGACGGTCAATACGGCAACCCAACGTTCCGGCACAGGGTGTTGGTGTGTGAGCCAATAGGACGGGTAGATGATTGCTGTCAGAAAATCCATACGAGTTTATACGTTGTACGAAGTACGACAGGCCTCGGCCTGTCGCAACTCAAATACCTTTAAATGTTTTATACCGGCCTAACTCTTTTCAAATACCACGCCGAAATGGTAGGGACTGGGCTGAAACAAATGTGTCTCTTTCCACTGCACTACCTTAGCCATTCTCCTGACATTGTCAAGCGAAGTGCGCTCGTTTAGCGGCGGCCCAAAAGGTGTTTCGCTAGGAATCCAATCAATGACCACGGCTCTTCCTTGCTGCTTAAGCATGCGATTCGCCTCGTTAAACACATGCTCGTCCTGCTTGGTCATGTAAAGCAAATTTATCATGCTCAAGCAATCAAGGCTGTGGTCTGCGATGTCCTTGGCCCCGCCATAAATTTCTAGATCCGACCAAACCGTAACTACGTTTTGAAAACCTTCGTCTGCTGCGCGGCTGGCAGCATTCGTCAACACAGCTTTCATGATGTCGACCGCATACACTCTTCCATCCGGTCCGACAATTTTTGCAGCGGGCAAAACAAAATGCGCTGAGGAACCGACACCTAGCGCCGCATAAGTCATGCCCGCGCCAAGACCCAATTCTTTTTCTAAAATTTCGAAAGGGTTAAGAAGCTGGGAACCGCCGGTAACCTGGGGCATAAATTAAAAAAAGGTTAACTTCTGGTTTAATGCCGGTTTAACTTCCGGTTGAATATCCGGTTAATACCTGATTATGGGTCATGGGCTAACCGGTATTAAACCTGACTGTAACCGGATGTTAAACCATTCGCTATGCGAATAGAGACCGTTGCCATCCTAAGTATACCGGTTCGTAAGAAAGTCTGTGTAGATCACAAACACCGTGGCGCATGATGGCCGCTTGATGTTCAGCCGTTCCGTACCCTTTGTGCTCCGCAAATCCATATTGCGGAAACTGTTCGTGCCATTCGCGCATCAGGCGGTCTCGCGTCACCTTTGCAATGATGGAAGCTGCAGCAATGCAACGGACTTTTTGGTCACCTTTGATAATACAAATGGCTTTCACCCCAAGCTGTTTAATCCCTACACCATCGACTAGTAACAAATCTGGGCGCACGGAAAGCGCTTCTACCGCCTGCTGCATAGCCAGTCGATGCGCTTGCGCTAGCCCAACCTCATCTACCGTAAAGGCGTCTTGGATGCCAACACCCCAAGCGACAGCCTGCTCAATGATGGCCTCGTACAAACGTTCTCGGTTCTTCGCTGTGACTAGCTTTGAATCGTTCAGTCCGGGAAGCTTGACGTTCTCTGGCAAAATAACGGCTCCGGCAACAACAGGACCAGCCCAGGCGCCCTTGCCAGCTTCATCCAAGCCGGCAACCGTGGCAATTCCTTGCTTTATGTACTCCAATTCCATTTTGGCCGTTGGGGTAGGCATAGTTAATTACTATACCGTGACGGGCTAGAATCAGCAAAATTACAGGAGGGGGGGGGGGGTACTAGTTCCAATCAATCAACACCGCCCGCTTGCCGTCTTTAGCTAACAAATACTCGTAAGCTTTTAATGCGGCCTTACATCCTTCCGCTCCCGAAGTAATAATTTGCTTGTAAGACGATGCGGTGCAATCGCCAGCGGCAAACAATCCCGGCGTAGTTGTGGTCGTGTCATCGGCGGCAATGATATGACCGCGCTTGTCGCGCGCAACCAAGTCACCCAGCCATTTGGTTTGCGCGGCGTAACCAATGTTTACGCAAACTGCGGCAACCGGAATCTCGCGCAATGCAGAAGTTTTCACGTCCTTAACGACAATGGAAGAAAGAGACTTGTCCCCTTTCACTTCGGCCACCTCGCTGTTTAAAACAAATTCTAAATTCTTATACCCCTTAATTTTTTCTAGCGAAATTTCCTCACCGCGGAAATTATCGCGACGGTGCACGAGGTACATTTTGCGCACTATCGGCTGAAGATACATGACCGATTCAAAAGCTGAATTACCCCCGCCAATAATGGCAATGTCCTTGCCTGCAAATCGCTGGCCGTATTCGGTCGGCGCGCAAAACACGCTTTCTGCCTTAAAGGCTGCCTCGCCCGGCGCACCAAGATCTTTCGGCGTCAGGCCGAAGGCCAAAATCACCGCCCGAGCGCTAAATGAACCCTTGTTGGTCTGCACAATAAAGGTGTCTTGTTCGTGTGTGATTCCGGTCACTTCCTGAAATAAAAATTCAGCGCCGTATTCCGCCGCTTGTTCCTTAAAGTTCTGCATCAAGGGCATACCAGCCGTAAACTTGATGCCGGGGTAATTATAAATTTTATCGGTCGTCCCTGCCTGGCCCCCCAAATCCTTAGAAATCACCAAGGTCTTGAGCTTGCGTCGAGCAGCGTACAAAGCCGCGGTCAACCCAGCCGGTCCGGCACCGATAATAATGAGGTCGTAGATCATATAACACAGGGACGCGCAGATGGCGCGTCCCTATTTGTATACACCGCAAAAACGGTTTAAGCAATTACGCTTTCAACTCTTCCAGCTTCGCCTTGAGCGTATTTTTGTCTTGCACACCGATCATCTGATCCATGACCTTGCCGTCTTTGAAAAACAAAAATGTCGGCAGGCTCATGATGTTATATTGCTGACCTAATCCAGACTGCTCGTCCACGTCTACCGTAGCAATTTTAACACCAGCAACTTCATTCGCGAGTTCGTGAATGACCGGCGCCATCATCTTGCACGGACCACACCAGGCAGCCGCAAAATCGATCATGACCGGCTCTTTTGACTGTAAAACTTCAGCTGCAAAATTCTGCTCATTAATCATTGCTTCGGCCATAAAATTTTCTATTAATTTCCTCTTTACGGGACAATCCGAGGATGAAAAACACCTATCTCGGCGATAGATGCATAGGCACATTATACGCCGATTATAAGCCTTGTCCAGACGAACATAAAAATGCGCGCGACCAAGGGCGACGGCCCCTGATCGCGCGTTGCAAGGCGAGTCTCGCCTACGTCTGCGGCGAGCGGCCGATGAGCAAGTTCAGCGCCATGTTCGTCGCGGCGTCGAAGAACTGATCACTGTGCTTGATCGCAGCTTAGGTTTCAACTCTTCACGTTCATCCATCTCGTCCGGATCACTGTGCGCACGTGGATGAATGAGATCCGCACGCAGCGCCCCATCCGCATACCTCAAGACGGCGCGTGTTGAGCCAAGAAAAGCCTCACAAAGCCTCTTCATCTCCTCTTCGTAGCTAATGCTCGGGTCCGAAGCCGCCTGTACAGCCGCAACCAACTCGTTGAGCTGCTGCATCGGATCCTTGCTGGCGGACTTCCTGGCCTTCCTCTTCGAGCTGCGCTTGTGCTTGACCATGCCCCCTACTTTCTTATCCCATTCTCTGGACGCTAAAACTTAATGCAATTATACAAAACAGTCAACGAATTTAGGGTCATCATAATTAATGCGTCGCAAAATATTATCAATTGTTCCACGTGGAACAATTCTTTGTTTCACAAACAGGGCCAGCATTAAACACTACACCTGCGTCCGCCTTTAATATGGACCAGTATTGAAGGAACGATACGTCCTTTAGAACTCTCCAGAATGTTCCACGTGGAACATTCTTCGATTTTGAATGTGCGATAACAGCTTTCAAAATGCGTTAACGATTGCTTAAGTGTGCTAAGATGCCGTTAGCGCACTTTAAAATACACAAATTGTTCCACGTGGAACAATTTGTGTATCGTAGCCAGATAACCTAATGGTCAACGCACATTAATTCTGAGCCGGCTTGAAATAAAAAAATGTTCCAAGTGGAACATTTTTTTAAAAGAGCAAAATACAGATTCTTGACACCTAGATCTCTAGAATTCAAGATTCCAGATAATTGTCTATGTGAATTTTTCTCGATCTCTTGAAGTCTGGATATCTAACATCTAGCGCGCAGCATGCGCATGGTGCCCCCGGCAGGAATCGAACCTACATTTTGTCCTTAGGACGGACCTGTTCTATCCATTGAACTACGAGGGCAGAAAATTGTTCCACGTGGAACAATTGAATATTTTTTACGACACTTATACTGATTTAATCGCTAATGTCAGCTACAAAATTGCCGTGAAACTTCGTGGAACAAACGCTATTTCACATAATTACATGCTTTGACCGCCCAAAATCGATGAGATTTATTTTCTTTATCGAGG
>CAYHTI010000019.1:0-10436 GCA_964359515.1 uncultured Gammaproteobacteria bacterium
AGGCGGAGAGCCTGGATTCCATCAACTATATTTATGTCGTCAGCCGGCATCACCACTTGCTCGGCGTTTTTTCGATGAAAGAGCTGTTGCGTGCGCGTCCTGAACAAAAGGCGGAAGACATCATGGTGCGAGAAGTGCATAAAGTCCATCCGTATACGCACCAAGAGCGCGCCGCGTATCTGGCCCTAACTTACAGTATTAAGGCGATTCCGGTTGTCGAAAAGGATGGGAAGTTTTTGGGCGTCGTGGCGAGTGATGCCTTACTGAAGGTTATGCACCACGAAGCCAGTGAGGACCTGCTCCGCCTGGCGGGCGTGCGCCACCGCGAATCGATCAATGATAATGTCTTGACGTTATCCATCTTTCGGTCTATACGCCATCGGCTGCCATGGTTGTTTTTTGGCCTAGCCGGGGGGCTTCTTGCCGCAGGTGTGATTTCCTCATTTGAAGTGATTTTGCGGCAAAATTTAGTGCTCGCGGCCTTCATCCCGCTCATCGTTTATATGAGCGATGCCGTCGGCACACAGCTGGAGGCCTTCATTATTCGCGATTTTGCCCTGATAGGTAAATTGCCAATACGGTCATATATTTCTCGGCATTTCGCCGTTGTGACAGCCATGGCTTGCATCCTGTCAGGCAGCGTTTGGTTAGGTTCCTATATTTTTTATGGCGACATGAAAGTATCTGCCGTCATCGCTTTTGCTTTGTTTTTAGCGACTGAGTCATCGTTGGTTACTGGCCTGTTTATTCCGTATGGATTTCGGAAGTTAACTCTGGATCCGGCGAATGCTAGCGGGCCTATAGCTACAATCATGCAAGATTTATTCAGCGTAACGATTTATTTGCTCATAGCGACCTGGCTTTTATAACATGGACCGCAAGTTTTTTTTTCTCTGCCGCCTCTGCGTGGTACTACCGGCAATGCTCTTGCTCGCCATTGCTGGTTTTTGTTTGGGTTTGATCGCTAATGGGCAGGTGGAGAACCCGTTTGTCGCATCCATCATTTACCGACTAGCCAGCACCGACCAAGATGCGCCGGCGAGCATCGCCCCTTTTGACGGGACTGCACTTTTTGACGCTGCTTTTTCTTACGCACAGCCAGCTCCGCTTGAAAAAGGACAGGAACCGCAGGCATTGATCGTCAACCATCATTTATTAGCGGCTGACTTGGTTGCGCAGGCTTTAGATACGGTGGCCACGGAAAAAAGGCGGACTGTTTTGCTCATGAGTCCCAACCATTTCGCGCAGGGTAGGGAGGCATTGATCATTTCAGGACGTGACTGGCAAACACCGTATGGACGTTTGCATGTCGCTGCCGAACTTAGCGAGTCCTTAGCCGCTGCCGACCTGGCCACAATCGATCAGCAGCCCTTTGGAAAGGAGCATGGGATTTATAATATTTTGCCATTCATTAAAAAACGTTTGCCCAATGCCCGCGTGCTGACCATGATGGTCCAAGATGGCCTGACCAGCGCGCAAGCCGAGTCCTTGGCGCTTAAAGTTAGCGCGCTATTGCCCAAAGATACCTTGATCATTGGCTCCTTTGATTTCTCCCACGGTGTAACCGACCTGGCCGCTGATTTCCATGACGACAAAACCGTCGATGTGCTTGCCAGCCAGTATGTCGCTGGCGTGGATTCGATGAATATTGATTCGCGGCCCGGATTAGCCATGCTCATGGCCCTCTCTCGCGAGCTCGGCGCTAGCTTGTTTGTCCCGTTCGCGCATAAAAACGCGGTGGATTATACGAAAGATGAGACCATGCTCGATGTGACTAGTTATGTAACTGGAGCCTATGTGGCGGGCCAGCCGGCAGATGCGCAGACAGCAACGGTTTTGGCGCTAGGCGATATCATGTTAGACCGCCATGTGCGCTTGCAGATCGAAAAGAAAGGGAACAAGTACCCATTCGCAAACATTGAGCGCTTCTTGGACGGCAGCGACCTGACTGTGGCGAACTTAGAAGGCACGGTCACGAACATGGCCCCCAAGCGCTTAGAACCAGATAACATTGTTTTCACGTTTGACCCATCGGTGGTAACGACCTTGCGTGACCTGAGCTTTGACGTTGTGAGCCTGGCCAATAACCATATCGATGATTTTGGCGCAGAGGGACTTAGGCAGACAAAAGAGTACTTGCGCGCGGCAGATCTTGATTACTTCGGCGACTATTTCAATCAGGAAGAGGTGATGAATATCCAAGAGGTGCGAGGTATGCGTATAGCCTTCATCGGTTTTCATGAATTTGGATATGCCGGGCGTGAGCAGGTGCTCGGTCTTATCAAACAGGCTAAGCAAGAAGTGGATTTCGTGATCGTCTATCCGCATTGGGGAGCTGAGTACTTGCCGCGTCCGGACCAAAACCAGGTCACGCTGGCGCATCAGTTTATCAATGCCGGTGCGGACATTGTTTTAGGCGCGCATCCGCATGTTGTGCAGCCGATCGAGATCTATAAAGACAAGCTCATCGTCTATTCGATGGGGAATTTTGTCTTTGACCAGCAGTTTTCCACGGCTGTGAAGAATGGGCTCGGCTTGGGGCTGGTATTGCATAAAGAGGTCGCCGGGCAATCATCAGTCGAGGTCAGTTTATTCCCATATTCCATCTCGGCAGGGTTTCAGGTAGAGTTGTACCCAGTGGAACAAGCCAAGACGTTTTATAAGCAATATGCCGGGCAAAGTACGGCTTCCGAGGACATCAAGGCCGCGATGTTACGAGGGGTATTTGAACTAAATTGGCCAAAACTATGATCAAGTTTTCCTGGGACGCCTCGCGTGTGCTCTATGTGGTGGCTTTAGCAATTGTCTTCGTCGGCGCGGCCGCGGCTGGCTATTATTTCGTGCCGTACATTAAAGACATGAACCGCGAGATACCACAAGTAAATCCGCCTTATGTTGCGCCGACCGAAACACCAGTGGTCGAAACACCTGTAATCGAAGAGGTGCCACCGGTGGTAGACCTGACTGGGCGTGTTATCTCCTTAGCGGGGGATGACTTAATGCTTGCCGTGGCTTGGCAGGAGCCAAAGCAAATTGATCCTCTTGGAATTTTAGTCGACGAAACTGTTTGGCCAGATATCAGTTATCCGAGTTATACCTATCGCCGCGTCGGCACGGTGAAAATCGGCCCGTTCGCTGGCGCTGCCGTGGTGAACTTAGTCTGGGACGCGGGCGGCATGGGCTACAATGCTGTCATCGATCGTTTCATAGTGCTTTCGAATAAGATTATTTGGCTGGGGGCGGGCGAAGAGCATCTTGTGCCGCCGAATCCAGATCAAATTTACGGAAATGTCGTAGAGCCAGGTAAGCTCAGTGTTGCCCCAGGTTTGACCATCCCTGAAATTGACCAGATACCGAACACGATTCAAGGACCGAAGTCGCGCCAGACGCTTAAGCGCGAAACAACTATTGTCGAGTTTTTTAACGCAAAGGATTTACGCAAAGTGTTCACACATGCGACGTTGGGGGATGTGTACACGACAGATGTCAGCGTCAGCTCCTATGACCCGTATCTCTATGCCCGTAATGCTTTTTATGCGCGAGGCGTAGATGGCATGGTGCTCGTGTATTTCTATGAGACCGACTTCTTAGTCCAGCGTGCTCCTGACACGGCGTCAATCCCGGATATTACTTTTGCTGACGGCTCATTAAACCAGCAAGGGTACACCTTTAGCTCACTTACTGGCTGCGGTTCATCCAATTATGCCAATGTTGCCGATGGAAAGGTAAAAACCACGGATTTGGTGAAGGTTGGCATGACATCAAAAGGCGATGCTGTCTACGAACTCGTGTACAGGAAATATGACGATATCCCTTTGGCTGAACACCAGAAAATCGGCAAGCTCGATGCCTATGATTCACTGAAACAGGCTTACGATTATTGGTATCCTTTTGCAGGAGAGGCCAAGATCACATACGAAGAATTCTTGAGACAGCATCCGATTATTTTCTATCGCGACCCCTTTGGCCGTTTGATAGAAGGTTTGTCCTCCCAATTTATCCCGCCGGTGGAATGCGGCAAGCCCGTCATTTACCTTTACCCTGAACATACGCAAGACGTGAGCGTGAAAGTGGAGCCGCGAGGCGGCTTTAGCTACACGGACCCTGCCTATGGCAATGGCTGGTTCGTGCGCGCCACGCCAGCAGGTGAATTAACCGAGCTCTCGTCGGGTAAGCCTTATCCATACTTGTTCTGGGAAGGCCGCGGCGGTATCTATGAAACGCCTAAGCGAGGTTTTGTGGTCAGTCAGGTTGAAGTGGAAACATTCTTGGACGATTCCTTGGCTAAACTGGGTTTGAACACAAAGGAAACAGCGGACTTCAAGGAGTTTTGGCTGCCAAGAATGCAAAGCACCCCTTACTACTTCATCGCCTTCTTAGGAAATGACGCGATGGATGAATTAGCCCCGCTGACTGTCGAACCCAAACCCGACACGGTCATCCGCGTGCTGATGGACTTTACGCCGCTTGAGCAGCCTATTGAAGTGCAAGGTTATGAACTGCGCGCTCCTGCTCGCAAAGGCTTTACGGTTGTTGAATGGGGTGGAGTGCTGCGCTAATGCATAATGATCCAGCATCAAGAGACAACAAACAAGATCAAAAAAATTCCGGCCATGTGCCGGAATTTTTGATACAGGGGAGTTTAACTCGTGAGTGTAATATTGTACCGTTCAGCTAATTGGATGATTTGCCGGTCATGGCGCTGATAATTGGAATTGATGGCGGCTAGTTCCAGTTCAAATTGGCTATGTTTGGTCATAACGAAGTCGATATGCGACATGAGCTCGTTTTTGAGATTTTTTAGATCGTCCTTTGTAGCCATTTTTTCGGATAAAGCTGAAATATCGAGCCGTTGAACGGCTAAATCAGATTTCAACTCGGCTAAGTCTGATTTTATCGGCACTAAATCAACCTTACTGGCCGCTGTGTCCCTTATGAAGACCAACATCTCTCGGATGTCGGCTATATCTTGCGCGTAGTTCATACCAGATACATTAATTCCGGTAGGGTTTATCTATTATACAGCAAGATGAAAAAGCGGTGTGCAAGCAGCCGTCGTTTTGACGGCGCTCGGCCGTCGATTGCGAAGCATCAGGAGTTCGGATACACTGCCATTGTTGAATAAATTGTTGTATGGCCCTGAAAAAACCTGCAAAAACAACGTCTTGGGGCAATGTGGCCTCGTGGTACGACAAGCATCTGCAAGCTCCTGCTGGAACGTATCACCGCGAAGTGATCTTGCCGAATTTGGTGCGGCTGATGGATGTGAAAAAGGGCCAGGCCGCGCTCGATGTGGCTTGCGGCAACGGTTTTTTTAGCCGCGAGCTTTTCCATTTGGGTGCAAATGTCATTGGCGTGGATATCGCGCCGGAGCTCATTGCTTTAGCAAAAAAGCAATCGCCGAAGGAAATCGTTTATCACGTGGCTTCGGGTGAATCCATGCCTTTTGTAAAAGACACGAGCATGGATTTGGCCTTGGTCAGTTTAGCGATCCAAAACATCGACAAGGTAAAAGACGTTTTGGCGGAAATTAACCGCACGCTCAAAAATGGCGGACGGCTGTTCATCGTCATGAACCATCCGGCCTTTCGCCAGCCCAAAACAAGCTTTTGGGGCTTTGACGATAAACAGGGCAAAATTGGCGAGCCCGTGCAGTACCGACGTATCGACGAATACCTTTCCGAATCGAAGGTTAAGATCCAAATGCATCCCGGTGACAGGCCAGACGAGACTACCGTCTCATTCCACCGGCCTCTACAATACTATTTTAAGGCGCTGAACAAGGCGGGTTTTGTTGTCGGAAGGCTGGAAGAATGGACTTCGCATAAACGAAGCGCGAAAGGACCTAAACAAGCAGCTGAAGATAAGGCGCGTAAGGAGATTCCCATGTTTTTATGTTTGGAAGCGATCAAACACACCTAAAAATCCACCGGTTCATCGGCGATTTTGACCTTTCGCCGCATACCGTCATTGTTAATAACGTTGCCTTGCTCCATCAATGGTTGCGTATTTTACGCTTTGCCGTGGGAGAAAACGTCATCCTTTGCAGTGGCAATCGACACGAAATTCTTGGCCGCATTATTGCGCTTTCCAAACACGAAGCATCCATTGAGGTCATTGAGCGACGTGTGAACGAAGCCGAACCGCAGAGAGAAGTGACTTTGTATTGCGCCATTTTAAAACGAGAGAACTTTGAACTAGCCGTGCAAAAGGCCGTTGAAGTCGGCGTCACGCGCATCGTGCCAGTACGCAGCCATCGCACCGTGAAATTGAATGTAAAGCAGGAGCGTCTGTTAACCATCATTAAAGAAGCGGCTGAACAGAGCGGGCGCGGTATCTTGCCCATTCTTGAAGAACCAAAAAGTTTTTCCGACGCGATCGGCGACAGCAGCCGCTGCCAAGCGCGCCTATTTTTCGATATCATGTCCGAACCATTTCAGCCCGCCCTGATCGCTGGCAAAACTTCGGCTTGCGCTTTTATCGGCCCGGAAGGCGGTTGGTCCCCTGAAGAACGCGCCGCCGCCCAGCAGGCGGGCTTGCATTTTGTGACCATCGGCCCCCTTGTTTTACGCGGCGAAACAGCGGCTATTGTGGCGGGGTACTTGCTTTGCCGTTGAGCGATTCTTGCCCCTTCGGTGGTATAAAAAGGTGGAAAAGATTTTTAATTTTTCCGCCTATGTCACGCATTTTCGCGCAACCTAGCACCATCAAGCTTCCTCAGCGCCATCGGGAAGCGCAGCACGATGAATATGGCAAGGAATTGGGGGGTATCGCCATTTGTCCGGAATGCCACAATATGCACCGTAAAAAGAAGTGGCATCATACGGCAAGCATTGTTCCTGAGCATCTTCGCGGGTATGAGGATAAAATTCGCCGCGAGCTTTGCCCGGCCTGCAAGATGGCGAAAGACCATACCTTTGAAGGGGAACTCTTGCTGCTTTTTGTTCCAGAGCGTTGCGAGCATGATATGTTGCATTTGATCCGTTCTTTCGGCGAGCGGGCCACGGAGCAAGATCCGCAAGACCGTATCCTTGAGGTACAACAACTGAGCAACGGATATCGGGTCACGACCACTGAAAACCAAATGGCCGTGCAGCTGGCTAAAAAGATCCAATCAGCTTTCAAAAAATTTGAAGTCCGCATTGCCCATTCCGCCGAACCGTACGAGGTTACGCGCATCCGCGCCGAATTTTACGAGGGCAAAGAGATGCCAACGAAGCGGAAAAGAAGCTGAGCGGGCTTGAGAAAGAGCCCTCCATTGACTTTATCTACGATTCGTGGTACTTTGGGCTGTACTGAATTTTGCAGAAGCGCCGGCAAATCGGGCTTTTTCTTTTTTTAAATGAGGGGATTAAAGGCGGAATAAAGTCCGGATTTCCGGGCTGATACAAAACACACATCACAGTTCCATTGCGAGGGGCCAATGAACGAAACGACGAATTTGCGGGTGAAGGAGTTCGTACGGCAATTAAGGGATCTCTGCCGCCCGCATGCGCCGCTCATTAAGCGCGCGGTGCTCTGGATCCTGGTCGTCCAGGTCCTGGCTCTCGTTTAGCCATACCTGGTCATGTACATCATCGACGGCTTCCAGTCGGGCGGGGACGTGATCCGCGTCCACCTGGTGCCGCTGTGCGTTGGCATGTTCACGGTCCTGGCGTTCGTCGGCGCGGTGCAGGTGAAGAAAAACACCTATATCCGCAATGTCTGGATCGCCATGGAGCATGACCTGCCGATCACGTACGGTCGCAAGCTGCTCAGCCTGCCGCTGACCTACCACCAGACCGAGAACACTGGTTCGATCATCGGCAAGGTCGTACGCGGTATCGGCCGGAGCTGCGACCTGGTCAATGTGCTGCTCTTCGAGATCGTGCCGCTGATCATCCAGACCATGGTGACCTTTGGTATTTTGGCCTTCCTTTACTGGCCGGCCATCTTCGTCATCGCCCCGGTGATGACGGTCTTTGCCTATGTCACGGTCAAGGTGAAGCTCGGCCTCGCCGAACATCGCATGAAACGCCATGAGCGTGATGGCGAGGGCGACGACGTGCTGGGCCAGGCCGTGACCAATGTCATGACGACCCAGGCCTTCGCGCAGGAGCAGCGGGAAATGGAGGTGGTTCGTGCGATCCGCGATGAGGTCAAGGTCATGACCCACCGCGAGTTCCGCCAGTACGACATCTCTGACATCTCGCGCAATACGTTGATCAGCTTCGGCCGCGTTGCTGTGATCTTTGTTTGCGCTCGGGCCGTGCTGGGCGAGGCGATTTCCACGGGCTTGCTGGTGTTCATCGCGACGCTGGCGGACAAAGTCTTCATCTCGAGCTACCGCATCAGCGCGGTGTTCGATCGTATGATGGAAGCTGCTGAGCCGGTCATGCGCATGACCCAGATCATGGAGGAGCGCGAGTCGTTGGCCGACCCGGTGTGCACCAAGACCGCTGCTGTGTCCCGGTTGGAGGGCACGATCCGCTTTGAAGGCACCAGTTTCAGCTATAAGAAGCAGGGAACTGGCAAGCCAGCGCTGTCGGGCATCGATCTCGAGATTAACGCCGGCGAGACGATCGGCATTGTCGGCGAATCGGGCAGCGGCAAGTCCACCTTGGTCAAGCTGCTCATGCGCTTCGATGACCCGTCGCAGGGTCGCGTGCTCATTGACGGCCGCGACCTGCGTTCAATGCGCAAGGTCTATTTTCGGCGGCAGATTGGCTATGTGCCCCAAGAAGTCGAGATCTACGATGACACGGTCGCGGCGAACATTGCCTACGGGAACCCGCAGGCGACGCGTGAGCAGGTCATAGAGGCGGCTCGTGTCGCCAATGCGCATGACTTCATCAATGCGCTTGGCAAAAAGTACGATGAAATTGTCGGCAATCGCGGCTTGCGGCTGTCCGGCGGTCAGCGCCAGCGCATCGGCATCGCGCGCGCCGTGCTGCTCGACACGCCGATCCTGGTGCTGGATGAGGCCACGTCGCATGTCGACGTGGTGTCGGAACAGAAGATCCAGAAGGCGATCGATACCTTGCGGCACGGTCGCACGGTCATCATCATCGCCCACCGCTTGTCCACGATCCAAAACGCCGACCGGATCGTGGTCATGGAGGAAGGCGGCGTGAAGGAAATCGGCAGCCACGAAGAGCTGCTCCAGCAGAACGGGCTGTACCGACGGCTCGTCGAACTGCAGAGTCGCGTCGAAGCCACGCTTTGACGCAACACAGCCCTCTCTCGACAGCGATGTCGGGGGAGGGCTGGATTATTTAATAAGATAGGTCTCTAAAATTCTTTCAGATTCCGTGAGATATGCTGATTTGAGTAAATGCGGCAAATCCAAGGGGCTTTGATAAACGCGCATCAGCGCGTCAAATTCGGCCGTTATAAACAAGGCTTTGTTCGCGACGGCTTTCACCCGCTTAATCGGGAATCCCAATGACAACACATACGGATCTTTGCGTATCTCCGTCGGCGTATACCCGACACAGTCAACAATAATTACGCGCTTGGCGTTAGTAAGCAGCTGATTGTATTTTTTCTCGAATACGCGATATCCGTGTCCCCAGTATTTTGGCTTATCGTAAGATAATTCTTCATTTCCAGATACGACGAACAGGTTTTTTTTAAGTAACTCTGGTCTTCGTAAAATCTGGTGAATGCACGTCGCGCTTCCAGACGCATTGTCGATCGCACCTGGACCAATCGAATCATAGTGACAAAAAACGATTGCCTGGGGATTTCTTAGGTTTCCGACTAAAATGTTTTGACTCCTTTGTTTTATTTTTTTTACAACGACTCGCCCTTGCACCGATGTTGCTGCTGCCAGGCGCGCTACATCCTTGGGGGCAATGGCTACGGACGGCGCCCAATACATATAACTGATAGAAATACCGCGGCAACGTGGATTAAAGTTGATGTTAGATTTATTGAGTAAGGCCTCATCATCGAGTAATGAGCTATAGACACTTTCTGGTGTATCAATACGGCCGCTTACAAAGCTTGTACCGGCACAAACGAGCGGTTTGCCGTCAACGAATAATTCTGCCTGCAGTGTTTTTGGGATAAAAACATTGAATGGTTGCAAGACATATGATATGCGATATGTACGCAATAATTCCTCGATATAACGAGCTGCTTTTAGTTCTCCTGCAAACTGTCGTTCTCCGAAAGAAACCAATTTAGCAGCAATTTGTTTGATGGTTGGTATGGGCATATAGCAGTCATAATAAGTTAGCAGAAAGAGAGGGACAAGGGGTGGTGTCACCCCTTGTCCGATTGTCAGCGCGTGGGTACGCCTAGTGATCGCCAATCAGGCATTTCTGGGTACAGACAATATTCCTGATACCAGGGAAGACGCACAATGATCGGGCGAACCCCGAATAGCTCTTCCACCTTGCGATACGCCGGTTCTACCACGTTTGTGACGAATATCTGCGTTTGCGTAACGT
>CAYHTI010000020.1:0-9597 GCA_964359515.1 uncultured Gammaproteobacteria bacterium
TAAAGCCAGCAGGTACGCTTTCAGACATCCCCGCGACGATTGCGGCTCTCATGGGTTTGTCTTTACCCATGGAACCTGCGGGCAAAGTGCTGTTTTCAGACGCGATCCAAGGCATGCTTGCGTAATATGGTGTTTGTTGGCAACGTACAAAAAGGGGCGGGGCAGGCCGGGAGACAATTTGGCGTGCCGACTGCCAATTTGGACGTTAACGTCCTCCCCGAAACAGTAAAACCTGGCATTTACGCGGCAAAAGTAAGCTGTGATGGGGCCACTCACCAGGCCGTTGTCTTCATCGGTCGCGCCTATCTTTTGCCGGAAAAATCCTGGCGCGTGGAGGCGCATCTACTTGCTTTCTCCGGTGATCTCCTAGGACGGACTTTAACAGTAGAGCTGGTCAAACTTTTACGAGAGCCGGTTGAATTTCGTTCCGTCCACGAAGCGCAAGAGATCATCCAGAAAGATATAGCCATAGCCCAAGCATTTTTTTCTCAATGATATGTTCACTGGAATTATCAGGCACAAGGGCAGCATCACGCGTGTTGAACCGGCTGAAGGCAGCCTCCATTTAACCTTGCGTTCAGAGGGGCTGTTTGCCGAGATGAAACCGGGCGACAGTGTAGCGGTCGACGGGGTGTGTCTGACGGTTTTACGTTCAAGCAAGGACGAGGCTGATTTTGAGCTTGGGCCTGAAACCCTGCGTAAAACAACTTTTTCCGATCGGCAAACAGGGCAGGAAGTAAATCTTGAGCGGCCCATGCGTTTAGGAGAGACGCTTGATGGCCACTTGGTCCAGGGCCATGTGGATGGCACGGGTACGGTCAGCAAATTGCGTAAGGACGGCGATACCGTATGGATGACCATTGTTTTACCACCAGAGCTGGCTGGCCTTACGGTCTTGAAAGGTTCTATTGCCGTCGACGGCGTCAGTCTCACCGTTGCCGAGAAAGAAAACCATAGCATCTCGATCATGCTCTTGCCGTATACCATTGAAAAAACGACCTTCGGCAGCCTCAAGGAGGGGCAAAAAGTGAATATTGAAACTGATATGCTAGCTAAGCATGTGGCGGAATTAGTGAAAGCCTTTATCGCGCGTACGGCCTTATGATTGCCGTTATTTTAGCCGGCGGGCAGGGCTCCCGCCTCTGGCCCTTATCCCGACGCGATAAACCAAAGCAGTTTCAGGCCTTGATGTCAGAAAAAGCGATGTTAGTCGATGCCTATGATCGGCTGCGTTTGCGTGTCGCGACGGACGATATTTTTGTCTCGGTGGTGCCGGAATTCGTCTCCCATGTCCATGCCCTGCTGCCAGATATCCCGTTCGACCACTATTTAGTTGAGCCTGCACGCCGCGACAGTGGTCCGGCCATGGCCTTCGCTGCCCAGCAACTGGTAAATAGGGGACGAGGTGATGAGGTTTTTGTCTTCGTGCCAACAGACCATGCCATTGACGACACAGATCGCTTTTTACAAGCATTATCTGTAGGCGAACAGTTGGTGCAAGAAACAGGGAAGCTGCTAGACATCAGTGTAACGCCTGAGTTTTCTTCGACGAGCCTCGGCTATACGCGGATTGGGAAGCAGCAGGCCAAACATCAAGGAATTGAGGTGTATACATTTCTTGAACACAAGGAAAAGCCTGATAAAGAGACGGCCGAGCGCTATGTGGCGAGCGGCGAATACCTTTGGCATGCCAACTATTACATGTGGACACCGAATCGTTTGCTTGAGGCGTATAAGCGCCATGCGCCTGACATTTACAGCGTGGTATCGGTCTGGCAGGATACGGAAGTTGACCGGCAAGCCTTTCAAAATCTGCGACCGGCTTCAATCGACAAGGCAGTAACTGAATTCCTTGCTCCCGACGACGTTTTAATCATCAAAGGTGATTTTGGCTGGAGTGATGTCGGCGCTTTTAATGTGCTGTCTGAGCGGCAATCAGGCCGAGCTGATGAGCGGGGCAATGTGTCGCGGGGTAAAACGCTAACCTTTGACTCGGATCGTTGCTACATTTATGGGCAGACTGATAAGATAATAGCGGCGTTCGGAGTCTCAGATTTAGTGATTATCGACACGGAAGACGCTTTGCTTGTTTGTCCAAAGGACCGGGCTCCGGAAATGAAGTTGCTTATCGAAGAGATGAAAAAAGCGAAATTAGATGACTATTTATAGTATGAAATTCCTAAAATGGCTGATGATCGCAGCTGCTGCCGCACTGCTGGTAGCGGTGTTGGTCGGCGCGAACTGGTATAAAACAGTGAACAAGCCCTTGGCCGCCGATCAGCCTGTTTTTTTTAGCGTCAAAGAGGGTGCCACCTTGCGTTCTGTTGCCAAAGAATGGCAGGAACGAGAACTAATTGCCTCAGCTAATACCTTGGTTTGGCTGAGCAGGGTAGAAGGCCAAAAGCCGATCTTGGCCGCGGATTATGAATTTCCTGTCGGCACCACATTGAAGCAAGCGTATGAGGCGCTTATTAGCGGCAGTTTACGTTCACCAGAACGCCAGGTAACTATTGTTGAAGGGCTCACTCTAGAGCAGATTGCCGCGCAGTTGGAGGAGGAGGGTTTCATCGAAGACGAGGATGAGTTCATCAAGGCTGCCAGCACCGAACTAAGCCGTTTTGCCTCACGATTCTCTTTTTTAGCCTCCAAGCCAGAGGGGGCCTCCTTGGAGGGGTATTTATTTCCAGATACCTACCGCTTCCTAGCGCAAACGACCTCGGATGAAATCATCGCCAAGATGCTCGGTAACTTTGACCGTAAGCTGAGTGACGAGATGAGGCGCCAGATCCAATCTTCCGGCCGCACCATACACCAGGCAGTGACCTTGGCCAGTATTGTTGAGCGCGAAGTGCGCTCTGCCGATGAAATGCGATTGGTTGCTGGGTTGTTCGCCAATCGGCTGGAGATTGGCATGGCCCTGCAGGCGGATTCAACCATCAACTACCTCACCAAAAGCGGTCGGGATCGTTCGACTTTTGCTGATTTAGAAATTGATTCCCCGTACAATACATACAAGTATGCTGGTTTACCGCCGGGGCCAATCAGCAACCCCGGCTTTAATGCATTGCAGGCCGCTGCAGATCCCAAGGATTCGGACTATTTGTATTTCCTCACGGATAGCAAGGGAAAGGTCTATTACGCAGCCAACCACGACGGCCATTTACGCAACAGAACACTTTATCTGGACTAGCATGCTTAAGATAACCGTCATCCAGGTCGGTAAAACCAAGGAGCAAGAGTTACAGGGGCTTATCGATGAGTTTTATCGTCGTTTACAGTCTTCCGTCCAGGTTATCACGCTCACGGTCAAAACCGAGGAGATGCTTTGGGAAAAGGTGCCGGAACGAGCCTTTGTTATAGCCTTGGAGGTAGAGGGTAAAACGCATACCTCCGAGCAATTTGCCAAGCTTATTGCCGACAAACAGAACCAGGGCGAGTCGCACTTAGTTTTTCTCATCGGCCCGGCCGAGGGTTTTACTGGCTATGAGAAGAACGTAGACCTGCGCCTATCACTTTCGCCCATGACCTTTTCGCATCAAACGGTGCGATTATTATTAGCCGAGCAAATTTATCGCGGCATAACGATTCTGGAGGGGAAACCGTTTGCTAAGTAATATGAAACAGTCGCTCATTCTTTCGCTGGGAGGGTCGCTCATCGTTCCTGACCAAATCGATACCGCCTTTTTGCAGCAGTTCCGGCAAATCATCGTCGAAAGCCTGGACCGTTATGAACAGATCATGATCGTTGCGGGCGGCGGTAAAACCGCGCGCCGATACCAGGACGCTGCCCGAGAGATTGAAAATCCGCCCTTGGACGATTTAGATTGGATTGGCATTCACTCGTCGCGTTTGAATGGGCATTTACTGCGCACAATTTTCCGCGCCCAAGCTGATCCGGAAATGATCACAAACCCGGAGCGCATGACGCCGAGAACCCACAAAGTCATCATCGCGGCCGGCTATCGTCCTGGACACTCCACGGATTATGTAGCCACACTCATGGCGCAAGCTTATGGCGTGAAGGATCTCGTCAACCTTTCCAATATCGACTATGTCTATGACCGCGACCCTAAAAAGGACCAGAAAGCCGTGCCGCTCGAACAGATGACGTGGAAAGATTTCCGCTTAATGGTCGGCGACACCTGGACCCCGGGCAAGCATGTTCCTTTTGACCCGATTGCCGCCAAGCTAGGGGAGGAACTTGGGTTGACGGTCACGGTTATGAATGGCGCAAACATGGAAAATCTAAGGTCATTTTTAGCGGGGAAGGCATCGAAGGGGACGAGGATCGTGCCGGCATAAAATTGTAGTCATTTAATCGGTTTCGAGTTATGTTTGATGCTCTCTGGAATAATGGATGGGTTCTCCTAGCGATTATTGCCACGCAAATTTATGCTTTGCATGAGGTGACGCGTGATATTTTCCGTGACGTGTATACCTTCCTCAAGCGTGTGGCAAAGCCTAACATTGCCTCCGCAATCATGGCGATTGCTTATTGGCCAGGTACATTACTTCATGAAATAAGCCACGCCTTTGCGGCCCTCCTTGTCGGCGCGAAGCTGCATAAAATCCATTTTTTACCTGAATATAGTGACGGCCATATTGTCATGGGGACGGCAGAAATTTCCCGCCTAGGTCCAATTCGCCGTGTCTTTGCTGGTGTCGCGCCTTTTGCCGTCGGCATCGCTGCGCTTTTAGGACTGACGTATCTGCTGGACCACGCCTCGTCTTTACTCCTACAGTCGCTGATCGCCCTTGCGCTCTTTCAAGTTTCCAATAACATGTTTTTAAGCGAAGCTGATCTTGAATATTTTTTCCCCCTCATTTTGTTCATTGCCACCGCTATCATTGCCGCTATTGTCTGGGCCATGACCTTTGGCTTGGACGTCCCAGCGCAGGCATGGCAGGGAAGTTTTGGCGAGGAATCGATGGTTTTCCTGCAAACAGCCAGCAAATACATCCTTGTGGTGCTGCTATTAAACGCCGCCATCCACGCCATTGTCAGGGTTTCAACGGACCAGGATTAAAGCTAAATTATGAACAAAAAGGAATTTACACGGGCTATAAAACATGTTTTTGATGCTTGTCGTCGTTTATCAAAAGCATCCGGTAAAATGCGTTATTTTACTCCTGACGGAAGAATGGTTGGCGATATTGGAGAAGTCCTCGCAGCAAATTTTTTTGGAGTAAATCTCCATGCGGTGGGGCGGCATGATTGGGATGGAACCCATAACGGAAGGAATGTTCAGATAAAAGCGACAGGGGGAGTAGATACCTATTTGAAAGCGCCAGCTAAAGGCGGTTATGGAGATGGCTTGATGCTGGTATTCAAGATCGATAGGGAAAACGGTAAGTATAAGGTTGTTTATAATGGCGACATTAAACGAGTTTGGCGCGCATTAAAGCATAAAAAGCTCGATAAATCTGGTGCGAAGATGATCTCCATTAAACGACTATTAGAACTGCAGAAGCAGGTCAGTCCCAAGTATATTATTCCGGAAGTAGGTTGAAACAACGCTGTTATTGGCAAAGTTCACAGTAAACCGTTGCCTCGTCTTACTTGGGCTCATTTCCGCAAACTGGTGGGAGACGAATGGATCCCTGGCAAACACATGCCCTTTGACCCCGTGTCCGCCAAACTAGGTGTGGAAAGAACTAGCTTTGACCGTCAATGTCCTCAATGGGACCAATTTAAAGGCTCTGGACGCGTTTTTAGCGGGTGAAGATGCGGGGGGAAGTGTGATTGCTTAAAGTAAAATTCCTATGTAAGGGGACTGGCCGTTGTCCATCTTTTCTCAAAGGCTGTTTTCATCGTCATACGCACATCCTGCCCAAGAGCTAATACCATACTTTCTTTCTCACCCAGGTGATTCAAGCTGTTACCAGAAAACCAAAAGTTGCTACCGTCCATGAGGTATCTGTCATGAATATCACCGAGTTTATTAACACGTACAGTAATTGAATAGTCCTCCTTTTTTAAGTCGTTAAGCACTCTTAAAAAAGCGCCAGTTGGTTTGTCGATAATTCGCTGCGTAAGCAGTTTAACGTGCGCCTGTTTATTTAGACCCGTAATCAGAACGTCCAGCGTTCGAGCATCAATGTAAGGATCACATACAAGGATTTCTCCAGAGAGTTTGCTAATTATGTTAGAAATGGATTTTTTCGCAGTGAACGGTTTGTTGGGTTCGATAAGTAAGACATCTCCGTGCCTGGTTCCGGCACCCGCAAGCTCCTTTCGTCCTTTTTGCATTAGCTTGTATCCAGAAGCAGTTTTATGGACCGAGGCCTTGGCGTTTTTAAGTGCCTTGTCGACAGCTTGCTGTGATGTAGCGATGCCGTAATCGTCTATCATTGATCTGGCAATCTCAGTTGCTGAAAGTCGTTTTTTTTCGCCACCAGCCTTATCTAGAACCCAGAACGCACAAAGTCGTACTCCTGTTAAGGAGTGAATATCAATATTTTCACTTGGTGCCATATCAGATCTTATTTGTAATTCACGTAGAGCCATTTAGCTTTACCTTTGTCTTTATTTTCAATTCGGCTGAGAATTTTTCTGGTAACAAAAATATCACGCATTGTTTTATCGATAACGCGGGGGTCACGATGAACATTTTGCGCGGCCAACTCATGGATTACAGCCGACATCTCTTTGGGTGTTGAAAAAAACCCATCCTCAACCAGATGTTGAATGTGCAATCCGATGCCGGTTAAGGTCTTGGTCCCGCTGTTTTTACGTTTTGGACGCGCTGTTTTGGCTGTGATTTGGGGCTCGTCACTTTCAAGTTCGTTCAAAAATCCTTCAATTTTGTAATGATTGACCATATATTGGCCATATCCAGTTTTCTTCAAAAATCCTGCTTTTGTTTGATGGCTTAGGCGAGAACCGACAGATTCAATACGTTCACCAAGGAGCGCGATCATTTCCGTCGGCCGCACGGTCGCGGAGATTGTTTCATCAATCGTATGGGCAAGAAAACGAATAACCAGGGCCAATTTAAGGGTGTTGTCTTGCGAAAGCTCTGTTTTATCGATTATAACGTTACCGTTTTTCGTGATTCGACCGTATTTAAGAGCCTTTTCAATCAATTTTTCGTTATTTTGGATCACCTGTGATTCATCTACAATGAACAGGCTCTTTATGTCTGACGTCATACTCAATGAATTTGTTACCTAGTTATAAATGCATTATATAAAAAGGCTTTTAGTCTGTCAAACCTACTTAACATGTTGTAGTATGATATTACTTCCTCTGTGCGCTAGTTCGTGATTCTTTGTTCGGCATTTTAGTAATTGACAATTTCACACTTTTTTCGTAGTATGTTTTTACCGTAGACAACAGGCAACCCTTCATTCAGTGGAGGCATAAGTCCTGTCGAGGTAGCCATAAGAACAACCCGGCTTGGCCGGTTTTCTGTTTTTAAACGGTCGACACCTTTTGTCTCTACGGATAAACCCGTAGTTTTTTTATGCCCAAATCACGACAACAAAAAGAAGAAACCCTCAAAGCTTTGGTGGACGGGTTTTCTCAGGCTAAGTCAGCTGTCTTCGTCAATTTCGATAAATTGAACGTCGCTGATATCACGGATTTCCGCCGTCGCTGCAACAAGCAGGGATTGACGTACGTGGTTGCCAAGAAAACGTTGTTGCGCAAAGCAATTGAACAAAACAAGCTTAGCGAGGTTGATGTCAACCAATTTAAGCTCGGTGTCGGCACGGTGTTTGGAATGACCGATGAGGTCGCTCCGGCCCAGGTCGTCGCTGGTTTTGCCAAGGACCATGAAGCCATGGCCATTTTAGGCGGCGTCATGATGACCAATGCGGAAGGTCAGAAGTACGTTAACGCGGAAAGCGTTACGGCCTTGTCCAAACTGCCCAGCAAGGAAGTCTTGCTCGGCCAGCTCGTCCGCACGATCCAAGGACCCATTTCTGGCTTCGCCAATGTCTTGGCTGGCAACTTGCGTGGTCTCGTTCAGGTGATGAGCGCCATCAAAGAACAAAAACCCGCCGCTTAATCTACTCAATAATTATCTACTTATGTCCGAGATGAAAGACGTTGTAGTGCCGGAAAAGTTCAAGGCACTCGTGGAATCAATCGAAAAGATGACCGTGTTGGACTTGGCCGAATTGGTCAAACTCCTTGAAGACAAATTTGGTGTTTCCGCTGCCGCCCCCATGATGATGGGCGCCATGCCTGGAGCCGCCGCTGCCGCCCCAGCCGCCTCTGAAAAGACGGAATTCACGGTTGAATTGACCGAATCTGGTGCCAACAAGATCGCCGTCATCAAGGCGATCCGCGCAGTGACCAACATGAGCTTGAAGGAAGCCAAGGACATCACCGACGCCGCCCCGAAAGTCGTGAAGGAAAACATGAAGAAAGAAGAAGCCGAAGCCTTGAAGAAGGCCTTGGAAGAAGCTGGCGGCAAAGTGACCTTGAAATAAGAGGCACCGCGAGCAATTTAAAACCCCCGTTGATCGGGGGTTTTAAATTTGGACCGGGAAGCTGATGACCGCGCTATCTGTTATCAGATAGGCGGTTTTAAGCGTCTCATCAACGTAGGCGTCCCGGATCTGTGCCCCTGACTCCAGCAGGTACTGGGCAACGAACTTACCCGTCTTTTTAAAGACGAGGAGACGGTTGTTTTCAGTGATAAAGAAATGCTGGCCATCTGCCTGGTAGGAAAGGTGTTTGGCGTCGACGAGGGCTGGTTCGACTGGATCCAATTTAGGACCGCTTGCAGGCACACCTTGGGTGTACTGACGTAAGCCGTTAGCAACGAGGACATAGATAGATCCGTCGATAGCGAGGTCGCGCGACTGTGTAAGCGCCTCGTCTGGCTCTTTGAGCCAACCTGAAAATGTCGCTAGGCCGGGCGTGACGCTCGAGCGCATGACCTGGCGTTCATTCGGTGACAGCGCGTATAAACGGCTGTTATAGCCCACTAATGCGCTAATAGGAGAAGGGCTGGTCGACTTCTGCGTGCTGGTTGTGCCGTTTTTAAGCGTGGCGACGGTCACATTGAGGCCATCTGTGAAAGCGATTCGTCCTTCGTCGATTAACGCGGCTTCGGTCCAGCTTTCCATATCCGTCGTGATCGTGCGCGATTGGGCCTGCTGGCTTTGCCCGGTGTACTCAATAACGGTTCTTGGGTTGTCGCCTAGGACAATGAACCCTTTTTCTGTAGGCAGGATCTGTTTAGCCGGTGAGTTGAGGCGCGTAGCAACGTCATCAATGACAATTGCTGGATTGCGGACAATGATTTCCTTGCGTAAACGGCGGCGTTGTTCACTAATCCTTTGGGACAGTTGCTCTCGGTCGGTTTGTAATTCCGCTTGGGTGCCGGCCGATTGGAGCGCTAGTTCTGATTGGCGGACAAGATCAAGCGCATCGGCTTCTCGGCCAACGATTAGATACGAATCAACCCGATCCAGGCTCGTGGAAACACCAGCTAAGGCAGCTTTCGTTTCGGCTAGCAGCCTGGCTTCTTCGGCACGCACCGACCGCCAGTACAGGCCGCCGGCGATGAGCAGACAAACGACCAAGACTGCGCCATACATTTTTGGTGACCGCCGTGTGAACAGGGATGCGGCGATTGTTAG
>CAYHTI010000021.1:0-9540 GCA_964359515.1 uncultured Gammaproteobacteria bacterium
CGCTTGCGGCACATCGCTCGCGCGCCGGCTCTGTTGAAGCGCAGGCTGCGAGATGGTGCGCAACCGCCGGTCGAACTTTGCCTCGGCAAAGGCGCGCCCAAGAAACAAACGACCCAAAACTCGACGAACATTCGTATCCACTGGCAAGGTTGGCTGACGCAAAGAAAAAGCCGTCAAAGCCGCAGCTGTGTACGGGCCGATCCCTTTTAGGGCATCCCATTCTGCTTCGCTTTTTGGCTCGCCCTGTTTGATGACTATTCGGGCTATGTCGCGAAGGCTCAAGGCCCGACGATTATAGCCAAGTCCGGCCCAAGCGCGCAGCACGCTGGCAGTTGAAGCGCTGGAGAGTGTACGCCAATCGGGGAAAAGCCTCAGCCACGATTCATAATATAAAAGCACGCGTAGCACTTGCGTTTGCTGCAGCATGACTTCGCTGACTAAGATGGGGTAAGCGTCCTGCGTCTTTCTCCAAGGTAAATCACGTCCATTTTTGTCGTACCAGCGCAATAAAGCAGCAAAAGCTCGCCGGACATTCGGTTGATCCATCGCAGGCGTCATTTTGCGGCAAGATACCAACGCGCGAAGGCTCGCGGATGGCTTCCACGCCAGCGAGAAACAAATTCGCGGCGAGGCAGATGGTAATTGGGGCCATGCGATGGATCTTGCATAACAACATGGCTGGATGTGATCGCTGTTACCACCGCAAAATGGCTGATATCATCTTCCGTTTCGATGTAGTTGACGATGACACTCCAACCATCGCGCAAGAGGCGCTTCATTTCGTCAACCGAAGAGTGGATTTTCGTGTGGACACGCATTCCATGAGCCCGCAGGGGTTTGGCTAAGGCGCGGCGGCGGGTGCCCGACGTCGGCGAGGTTTCCATTAAGCCGGCAAGCTGTTTTTGGGTAGCGCTGACGCCATAAGCGCCTAAAATCATCTGCACGGCAGTAGGCCCGCAGTAATAATCCGTTCGTTGTTTTCGATAAGGGTAACGCATAACAGAAACGCTTATAAGAAAACTGCCAATTTAGGCAGTTTTCATTTGTGGTATTGTGCCACGGGTTTTCACCCTAAGCAAGCTAGGAGAGCTCCTTTTCTCCGAATTTCAAGTAGAGCATTGGGATGACAAAGAGGGTCAGGACGGTCGCGAAGCTTAATCCGAAGATGATAGCAAAGCCAAGCGGCCCCCAAATCGGATCAGACAAGGTCAAGGGCAAGATACCAGCAACCGTAGTAATGGTGGTCAGCAAGATCGGCTGTAAACGCGTACGGCCAGCATCAATAATCGCTTCGAACTTGGACAGGCCGCTGCGGCGGTTGCGGTTGATTTTATCCATCAACATGATGGCATCGTTAACCACCACGCCAGAAAGGGCGATCACGCCGATAAACGACGGGAAGCTCAAGGTCTGCCCAGTGATGGCCAACCCGGGGAAAACGGCAATGAGGGCCAATGGCAAGCTCAGGAGGATAAAGAATGACTGCCGAAACGAGTTAAATTGCATCAACAGGATTGAACCGATCAAGAACACGCCAAGGAACAGGGCCCGCAGCAAATCGCGGAAGGTCTGTTCGATTTCCTCCGACTCGCCGCCAAGCTTCATGGTATACCCGGCTGGCACGTTAATCTCACTGGCCGCTTGTTCGCTAAACTCGGCAAAAATCTCTCCGGCGGTCGTGCCGGATACGGCCGAGCTGGCCACCGCGATCCGGTCACCATCCTCATGCTGAATTGCCGTTGTACCCGGTTTAGCGGTAATCGTCGCGATGGAAGAAAGTGAGACATCGCTTCCAGCGGCAGATCGTAAAGTCATCTGACGGATTTCATCGATCGTGGTACGCGTGCGCTCTTCGGGCGCAATGGCCGCAGGGTTTAACTGCTGACGGACATTCACTTCTACGTCTTCCCCATCATAACGCAGAGTAGCGGCTTTACTGCCCTGAACGGCAGTGCGCAAAGCCTGAGCGATTTGCGACGGAGAAAATCCATATGATGCAGCGCGATCACGGTCGATATCAATGACGAATTCTAAAACGCTTTCGTCAACTGAGCTTTGTACATCGATCGCCCCGCTGATGCCTTCTAACAGCACCGCAGCCTCCTCGGCCAATTGAGCAACCACATCCAAATCCGGCCCGATAAAAGAAATCGCGACTGGCTGCCCGCCCGGCGGGCCTGACTCTTGCTGCGAAATAACAATGTCGGCATCAGTTATGTCTGCAAACGTTCGGCGGTACTCTTCCAAAATACGTCCGGTTCGCTCATCGCGATCAGGTAGTAAATTGATGGTAAAAGACGCGAGGTTCGCCGTAGTTCCGACGCTGCCGGCCATGGCATTGCCGCTGCCGACCGTGACAAAAAACGATTCGATGCGCGCATCTTCGTACAAGCGCTCTTCGACGCTGCGCACAACTGCATCTGTTGCCGCCAGGCTGGTACCAACAGGCGCCGTCACGTCGATATTGAAGAAATCCGCGTTATTCTCTGGAAAGAGGGTCGCCTTAAGCACACCTGTCACCGGCAGCGAGAACGCGACAAGCAGACTGATTACCAGCCCCGCAGAAAAACGTTTTTTTTGCTGTCGACTGCCGAGAAAAGCACGCAAAGTCCGCTCATACCAGACATGCAGCTGATTCATGCGCGGGTCAATATAGCGCTGTTTGATAGTCGGTTTATGGGATTGATGCGAAATATTCTTCAAAAACATCATGCCCAAGACGGGGATCAGAGCCAGACCGGAAAAGAGTGAACCGATCAGGGTCATCGTGACGGTGATCGGAATATGCTTCACAAACTCCCCCATGATCCCGCTCATAAACATCATCGGCACAAATGCGACCACGGTGGTCATCGTGCCGGAGATGAGCGGCCACTGGAATTCGTCCACAACTTTTTTTGCCGCGGCCTTGGGCTCCGTCCCCCGCTTCAACTCCTCGTGCATGCCTTCCACCACTACGATGCCAGTATCGACAACCACACCCAACGACAAGATCAAGGAAAACAACGAAAGAAAGTTGATCGAGGAACCGAGATAATACAAACCGATGAAACCGAACAAAAATGTCAGGGGGATGCTGATGCCGGCAAGCAAGGCTTCGCGCCAGCCCAAGAACAAAAACAAGAGCACAAAAATGATCGCCACGGTCTGCAAGGCATTTGTGCTTAAGCTGCTCAAAGATTTTTGCACTTCCTTGGCATTATCAAAAACGACTACGAGATTGGCATCAACGTAATCAGCGGCGCGGAGCGCCTCAACGCTTTCTTTCGCCTCGGCAACAATGCGGGTAATATCACCGCCAGTTTTCTTGAAGACCGACAAGGTCACAGCGTTGCCAGATGGCTCCCCATTCCGGCTTACGCGCGAATATGTTTGGGCTTCAGCTAGGGTAAATGCCACTTGGGCCACATCACGAATATACACTGGCACGCCATTAACGGTGCGCACGGGCAAATCAGCAACTGAGGCCGGTTCATCGATTTCCGCATCGAGACGCACGACATAGCGCACATTATCCGTCTGGATTGATCCAACGGGCGCTGAAATATTGGCAGACTGAAGCGCGGCCATGAGATCAAGGACGCCGAGCCCGTATTGGTCAAGTTTGCGTTTGTCTACGTTAACGACGACCTCAGCCTCGCGATCGCCGGCGACCGTCACGTCTGAGACGCCGGAAACTTTTTCCAGCTCCTCTTTAAACGCATCGGCCATAACTTTCAGCTCCGCGTCAGGAACGTCGGCTGTCAGTGAAAACGTAACAATCGGCACATCAGAAAAACTGACCTGCTGGACAAATGGGCGCTCCACTTCCGGCGGTAAATCCGGCTCGGCTTCGGAGACGGCATCGCGCAAAGCGCGGATGCGGTCGTCCAGATCCGCGCTGGCCTCAAATTGCACGGTAACCGAAGAAATACCCTCGCGGGAAACCGATGTATACGTGTCCAGATCATCCAGCGAGGCAATCTTTGCCTCGAGCTTATCCGTAATGAGCCGCTCCACGTCTTTGGCAGACGCCCCGGGATAGATGGTATTAACGACTCCGATCGGTACCTTGACCTCTGGGCTAGCTTCTTTCGGCAAGAAAATTGCCGACGCCAAACCGCCGATGATCACGCCAGCGATCACCAAATAGGTAAAGGAACGCTTCTCGATAAAAAACTCCCAAATAGTTCGGTTCATAATCGTGCTTATTGGCGAATTTCAACAATCTGTCCGGCCTTCAAGCCGCGCGCATCTTTTACGATCAGCAAATCCGCGCCTAGAGCGGTCGTAATATCAATCGTATTGGCCAGCACCGAACCGGTCTCTACCGTAAGTGAGCTGAGCACATCCCCTTCCACGGCAAACACCTCAGCCTTCGAAGATGAGAGTTTCACGGCTGTAAGCGGGAGTCGCAGGATCGATTGTTCCGGCGCAACTTTGCTGATGCTCACGCGCACCGTTTCGCCAAGAGTCAGGTTGGGCGCGTCTTCCGTTAAGGTCACAACCACCTTGATTTTATTATTGACTGGATCAAGCGCTGGAGAAATTTCACGCACCTGAGCCTTAAGCGCTTCATTGACCAAGGCTTGGGCACCGAGCTCAATAAAACGACGTTCGGATTCTGACACATAGGCTTCGACCTCCAATACACTGGCATTAGCGATCGAAATGGCGATGGAAGAACTGGAAAGCAAATCCCCAATCTTTGCAGGCAAATAGGTCACGGTGCCGCCAATCGGCGCACGGATGATTGCTTTATCACGATTAGCTGCAGCCAGCGAGAGCGAGGCGCGGGCCTGTGCCACCATGGCCTCCTGCAACCGAATGTCTTCTGGACGCGCGCCATTGCGGGCGATTGCTAACTGCTGTTCAGCCTGGCGTACGCGAGATTCTTGGGCGGCGATGGCGTCGGCCGTTGCGCCCTGCTTCACGATAGCTAATTGTTCTTGCAAATTTTTTAACTGCGCGGCGGCGCTATCAATGCGACCGCGCGCGATTTCTAGATTTTTTTGGTTGGTGATTTCCAAGCTCTCAATGCCTTGGCGAGAAGTCGTAATGGCAGATAAATGCGTTTTCACAGTCGCGCGCGCCGAATTAACGGCCGCTTTCGCCGCATCAACGCTGGCCTGTGGATAGGCCGGTGTTGCCAGTGCATCAAGCAAAGTCTTGTTGGTAAGTTCAAGAAAGGCGACTTGCGCAGACAGCTCGCTGGCAGCGGTAGTAAGTGCCGTCAACACGGCCTCATGGTTTGTGGAGGCAAGTGTGGCAGTTGAAAGCCGCCAAGAATTCAGCCGGGCACCAGCTACGTCTCGCGATTCATTCGCCTGCGCTTCTAAAACAACATCCGTAATAACGGGAATTAGGTTGTCGCCATCATTGGCGTTAAACAGGTTGTCGAGGTCTTCATGTAAAACCTTGTCGACTGCGACTTGCGCGCTGTCGATAGTCAGGACCGCGTTCTCAAAAGCACTGGCCAGACTTTGCGCGTTCTGCTGCTCAGTGAGGACATAATTGGTATTGGCTTCATTCAAAATCGTTTCAGCAGACAAGACATTGTTTTGCGCCTGCGCGACTTGCTCAGGACGCCCCCCGTTTTTCATGTCCTGTAATGTCTTTTGCGCGGCAACGACGCTTTCTTCGGCAATGCGAATATCTTCCGGACGCAATCCATTTTTTGTCTTTTCAAGCTGTACTGCGGCACTTTGTAAATTCGCCGAAGCCTGCGCGACGGAGGCGTCGAGATCACGATGAGCGACTTCAACCAACACCTGTCCCGGCTTCACATACTGTCCAAGCTTCACCCAGACAGCTGACGCCGGACCGGGCATCTGCGGCCGCAAGTCGAGCTGCTGGTTCGCCTTCAGCTGGCCGACAACTGGCACAAAGCCACCGTCACTGACGGCGTCGACGATACGGATGACCTCGACGCGCTTCACTTTGACAGCAGCAGCTTCCGGCGATTCGTCCTGCTTGGCCGCCGCCGTGCTAATGATCAAAAGACTGGCCAAAACGAAAAGGGACTTATACTTATGGCGCTTCAGCCGCGACCAGGTGTTTTGTAAAATGATTCGAGGTGTCATAGGTTATGAATTACGGGAGATCAAGGTTTCAAGAATTGAAGCTAACTGACGTTGTTCTTCCTGGCTAAGCACACTATTAAACTTGACCATCGCGGCGCGATACTGGTCTTCCAGGGACTTCCATCCCGCGAGCCTGGAGGAAGGAATGGAGACCCAAATTTTTCGACGATCAGTGGGATCGTCAGAGCGTTCAAGCCAGCCGCTCTTGACCATGCGATTGACCAAGCTGGTGGCTGAAGCGGGCGTAATGCGCAAGGCCTGAGCAATATCAGCCATGCTCAGCCGGCCAGCGGCCGAAAGGACTTTTAAAAGGATAACCTGGTTAATCGTCAATGAACGCTCCTCTTCACTAAAGGCAACATGGCAGGCTTGCATCATGCGACCGACTCGCTCGATTAATGAGACAACACGGTTTGACGTATCCATCATAAAAAATAGTTTGAATATCTAATTATACATGTTTTGAACTATTTGTCAATAAAAAAACAGGGCATTTCCTGTTTTTTTTGCTAAAAAATGCTCAATTTATTCTTTAAACCTGACCGCCATCGGCAGAGTAAAGCTGACAACTGTTCCCTTATGAAGATGGGACTGAATATCAATTGTGCCGCCATGCGATTCAATAAAGGCCTGAGCGATGTACAAACCAAGGCCGGATCCGTCCGTAAATTTTTTCTTCGCCGAAGCTGTTCGGAAAAATGGCTCAAACAAGTGCTTCATTTCCTCTTCAGCCATGCCAATACCGCCGTCCGAAACGATGAGCATCACATCAACGCCCTGTGCTTTCATTTCGACTTCCACGCGGCCACCACGATGGTTATAAAAAATCCCATTGGCCACGATAATCTCCACAACTTTGGAAATCTTGTCTGCATCGCAGGGGATGACGCCGACATCAAGCAGCCGCGCACGCAGCTCAACCCCATGAAACGCGGCAAGGGATTGCATCTCGTTGATAATGCGCTGCACCAAGGGCTTCAGGTGCGTGCGACGCAGATCTAGGCGCGTGTGCTGGTCGTCAATTTCAATGGCCGTAAACAAATTTTGAAATCCAAGGTTAAGACGCTTCACGCCCTCCACCACCTGAAGAACCTCTTCCCGACGCTTCTTTTTAAAATCGCTCAGGTGCATCGGCCAAGACTCCGTGGCCCAACGCATGATCGTCAACGGCGTACGAAAATAATGGGTAACCACGGACAGAAAACGGCTTTTAACCGTAAGCAACTCATCGCGCCGCCGCACCCCCTCGCGCAAGGACGCAACCATATCGTTAAAACGGCCGATAACCTCATCGAATTCCTTAGGATAAAATGGGTTGCGTATCTGTACCTGTTGAGAAAAATTCCCTTTCGTAATTTGGCCCATGGACTGAGAAATACGCTTCAGGGGCGCGAGAAAAATTCTCGACAAGCACATAAGCAGCAATGTGGCGGCAGCCATGATAGCAATTTCGGCGTACACCAGCCGCCGCAAAAGAGCCCCGCTTAAAGCCTGAAGTTTTTCAGACTCGTGCGCGACCCAAACAGCCCAATGCAAGTCCTCTACGCCTGTATAGGCCGCGCTGCGAGCAATGCCATCGACGTCTATATACGAATCAATCCAACCGCGCTGTCCAGCCAGAGCCTGTCTTGCTGGCGGAAGGCCGTCCACGTTCGCTAGCTCCAATACACGATCACGGTTGCTATGCGCGACCACCTGGCCAGAAGCATCCACGACATAGGTCACCGCAACTTCTTCGCCAGCTTCAGCGTTCGCGATCTCAAGCAATGGTGAAAGGTCTAATGCTCCCTCCGTAAACCCAACCAAACTACGATCCGGCCCAAAAATGGGCGCAACGATGACCACGACAGGCTTTCCAGAAACGCGCCCAATAACAGCATCGGAGATAATCGTCGTTCTGCGCGCCAGCAAATCCTTGTAATATTGGCGATCTCGGTAATCCTGGCCAAACGCGGATCGGCGCTCCTGCGGCGTCACCCCAGCAGGAAAATAGTCGGCAATGGCCACACCATCCACATTGGCAATGTACATGTTGTGAAACATTTTATTGGAAAGGACAAACCGCTGGACCAAGGGCTGGAGGTCTTGCGAAGTAAAGGGCCGATCTTCGGCCTCGCGGGCAAGAGCCTCGACAAATCTGACATTATTTAAAACGTGATGGCGGACGGCTTCCGCGACCGTACGCGAGTAAATAGTGTCCCGTTCGATAATCGACTGCCGTTCGTAGGCAATGATCTCGCGACCGAGAAAAGCCAGTCCTAAAGACGAAATAAAAAAGCTCAGGGGGAGAGCGAGCAGTAAAAAGTAAGTTGGAATGCTAAATCTCGGGAAACGCATGAAAAATTGATTTTGATTTTCAGGAGTGCTTTCTTAGTTTAGCGTATTTTTAGAATCCAGGTAAATCAAAACGGCCGCCAGAGGCGGTCGTTTTTGTCGTAGAGCTTAAAAAATCACACGGCGCTTGCGTTTGCGCTCAAACGGCTCACTTCGTCCAGCTGTGGGGCTATCTTGTCGCTTACGATGGGTCATGCGATGACGGCTATCCGCTGGAAAAGCCAATGATTCGTCGGGCACCATGGCTCGCTTCTGGACAGGGGCTGCAACGCTTTTCTGTACATAGCTACGCCCTTGCTCGCGGCCATACCCGTTCCTTGGTTGGCGCTTATGAAAGGCGCGTCCGCCACGAACTTGTCCACGGCGATAACCACGGTCACCGCGATCATCGTCGCGCGAAGGGCGATGTGTTTCTGGCAAAGCATCCGGCAGTTTTGGCAAGGTCGCCGTCGGCAAATGGATGCGAGCCAAACGCTCAATCTGGCGGACTTCTTTGCCCTGCTCGGGTGTGGCAAAAGAAATAGCCCGTCCCGTCGATCCCGCACGGCCAGTGCGACCGATACGGTGAACATAGTCTTCCGGGTTTTCCGGAATGTCATAATTGATCACGACTTCAATGTTTTTTACGTCGATTCCACGAGCAGCGATATCCGTTGCCACCAGGACGCGGTACACGCCAGTCTTAAAACCATCCAAAGCCTTGCGGCGCTGCGCCAATGAGCGGTTGGAATGAATTTCAGCTGCGGTATGCCCCATGTCCATCACGGAACGCGTGACTTTTTTGGCAATAAATTTTGTACGAGTAAAAACAAGAACCGTGCCCGTGTATTGTTTCAGAAGGGCATTGAGCAAACGTGTCTTCATTTCCTTACGGACGACAAACAGCTCTTGATCGACGCGATCGGCCGTCGTGCCGGCACGGGCGATTTCAATGCGCGTCGGCAGTTTCATGTGCTTCGTGGCAATTTTTACCACGTCGTCCGGCATGGTGGCCGAAAACAACATTGTTTGGCGATCTTTCGGGACTTCGCGCAAAATACGGTTAATCTGCGGAGCAAAACCCATGTCAAACATGCGGTCAGCTTCATCGAGGACCAAAACAGAAACCTTCTCAAGTCTCGCGGTCTTTTGTTCCAGATGGTCA
>CAYHTI010000022.1:0-8854 GCA_964359515.1 uncultured Gammaproteobacteria bacterium
AAAAATCGTCGGCCGGACTGCCCTGCGCTGAACCATCCACATTGCCGTCCATGGAATTGCCAGCGGCGTCGATAATACCGTCATACGGGAAAACGGCTGCTGGGGGCTGCGAACTTACACTGGCCGCGCGCAGTTGGACCGTAAATTTAGCGCTGCCGGGCAAACAGAAGACATCTTGGCCGCAAGAATTAGTGCCGCACAAGTCATTGGTGATGAATTCAGCCGTGCGGTATTGGTTGCTAACGGAAAATCGCCCAGCGACCACTTCCCCATTTTGGTTGCGCACCGCAATGGTATTAAAACCTCGCGACGTATCGCCTGACACGGCCAACGGATTCATGGCCTCGTTAAAGTTGATTTGGATCACTACATTACGCGGATGCGTGGAGTCTGATTGAGGAAATACGCTTTCAATGCGCGGCGGGTCGATATCGACGAAGGTGCCGACCTCAAATTCCCAGGTATAGGCGCCAAAACTGCCGAAAGCACCCTTGCCGCCAGCCGTCATGATTCCCTCACCAAGGCTGACACGGTAATTGGTATTTTCTTCTGAAGAACCAAGCAAGTCGATCGGGTCGATAACAATGCTGCGCCCGTCATCGCTCATGGCCGCGCGCGCGGCTATAAATGGCCCCTTAGCCGGGTCATCCGCTGAACGGGAAACCTGGATATTGGCGGCATTGATCTGGTCATCGGCATTGTCGGGCGTCCCTGCGCCGCTCACCAAAGATTCAACGAGCATCGGCTCAACAAAGGTCACCATGATATTGGTGTTGCGCGCCACATTGCGCTGCTCGCGCTCGGGGTAGTGGAAATCGATGACGCCAAGCGGAAATCCCCCGCCGCCGCCCAAGAAACCAGGACCGCCGCGCCGGCCTAAGAAGTCGTCGGAGACGCCAGTTGCGCCCAGCAAGCGGCTGAGGACAAAGCTGACGATACCGAAAGCCGAGATGATGATTATCAAACCGATCAAGCCATTTCTTAAAATGTTTTTGGCGGAACTCACCTGCTCTTCATTGCCCGCCGAAGTCATCCACAAATATCCGGCATATAAAAGCAGCCCAAGGGCTAGTGTTCCTAAAAACCCAAGGGCTACTTGAATCACACGCGCAACAATGAGCCGAGGGTCACTGCCGCTTAAACCCACTTCTTCCGCCGCTTGAAGTCCGACATCAACGGTTTGTGCGTGTACGGGAAGAACTGCCAACAGCAAGGAGACCACCGAAAAGGTGGCCAAACTTGCAAGAACAATTCGAAACCCCTTTGATGTGGACAAGCTCATACGGGGATGAAAGGGACGTGTGTTTGTATTTCTCTAAAGAGTTACTAGCGTCGGCGATTATCGCGTTTGGTCTCTTCAGGCAACTGGCCTGTTTTGCGCAACCACTCGCGCTTCTCGACGATTTCGAGACGGCGCAGGGCTTTTTCCTTCACACGGCGCTTGTTTTGGTTGCGCTCGTGGAAACGGATCTTACGCGCTTGCAGCACCTTGCCGCTTTCGATGACGCGCTTGTTAAAGCGTCGCAACAGCGAATCAAATCGCTCGCCTTTTTTCTTCTTGACATCTACAACTGCTGACACAAATGTTTCACCTTCCTTTCAATTGATAAAACATGTCCCTCGCGGGGCATGGCATGAACGGCACAGAAGCGCCGTTCACACGTTCAGAGCGTACCAGAAATCGGGAGGCTGCGTCAAATGACTTCCAACCGCTTCTTCAACTCCGGCACAAGCTTATCGATCGCGATTTCTTCTTGGATGCCGCCGTCCATGTCGCGGACCAAGATGGTCTTGTCCAGAATTTCTTTTTGGCCAAGGACGCACGTATATTTCACGCCAAGCTTCATAGCCTGTTCCAGTTTGTCTTTGAGGCTGTCTTTGCCAAAATGTTCAACCGTCTTGATGCCGGCGGCATGCAATTCCTCACGCAAAGCTAAACATTTCTTTTTTGCTTCGTCGCCCAGCTGGGCTAAGAAGACTTGCGGCAAACGCTCAACCGGGATCGCCATGTTCTGCTGGCGCACGGCTTTCAAGCATTGGTCCAAATAAATGACCATCTTCATGGCGGAAATGTCCTTCTGCTCAATGACCGACAAGCCATCAAAACGTCCGCCGCGTGCCAATTCCATAACCGTGCCATTGGTCAAATTGACCTTGATGGAAAACAAAGTCTTTTGCATGTATTCATCCAGCGGCGGGATAATTTCTGGTGAGAGCGTGTAGGGCACTTGCAGCTCATCGAGATATTCAAGCACGCGCATGAAGTGCTGCTTGTCTTCGTCCGTGAACCAGTCGACGCTTTGCGGCGCCTCTTGGCGGAGGGTTTTGCATTCATGCCGCTCACAAGCCAGGAGCTGCAAAGGATTGCGGCTCACGTATGGCTGGCAGGCTTCGCAGACTTGGCGCTTGCGGTCTTTGTAAAACGCGTTTAATTCCTGGCGGTACATGGCCTGCGATTGTTTACCGCCGATGCTATTGACCTGCACGGTGATCTGCGTGAAACCCAAAGCCTGAATGTAACGGTAAGCAGCAACGGCGCATTCAGCGTCAACCACGGGGTGCTCGTTGCCGATCACGCCGATAAAGAGCTGCATCTGCTCGCGCGGGTCGAACTGGTTGCCGAAAACTGAACCAATGGTGTACCAGTTTTCAATCGGGATACCGTTTTCAAAATCCTGCTTATGCATGAGGTAATAAGCGCGCAGGTAAGAAACGTCAAAAGAGGGGCGTAGCGACAAATGCTCGCCGCGCGGGTCGATGACGCTTAGCAAATTGCCTTCGACGATCGGATGATCTTTGCCGAAAGAACGCGTATAGAGCGTGGTGAACTCCAAGGTTGAAGGATGTACCAGGAAAAAGTTGTACTTTTCCATGACTTCAAAAGCCACCTCAGCGAAATACCCCCACCATTTACGTTCAGCGCCAATGCGGTCCTTAAAACCGCTGACCATTTGCAGGCTGCGGGGTCCAGTGATCCGTTGCGGCACAACCACGGCCGGAACTGCTTTTGCTTTTGGTTTGCGGATCATTTTCATTTTCTTAGCCATACAAATAAGGTTGAGGGGGTCTAGAGATTAACTTACTCGTTCGTTGGTGTATCGATGGTAATGTTGTAGTTAGGCGGCGCGAATACCGTGACTTTGTTAAATGGCCAGCCGCGGATCCAGGTCTTGCCCACGATATATTCCTTCGGCAAAGGACCAAAGCTTCGGGAATCGAGACTGAAGCTGCGATTGTCGCCAAGGACAAAATATTCGTCCGTTTGCAGCGTCACGACAATTTCACCCCGCGTCTGCTCCCCTTCAGCCAGGTATTCTTCTTCGACGCGCTCACCGTTAATGAAAACTTGATTGCCTGTAATCTGCACGGTCTCGCCCGGCAAGCCAACAATGCGCTTGATGAAATACTGCTTCGGGTCGCGGGGATAGCGGAAGACAATGATGTCGCCGCGTACGGGTTCCTTAAACCGGTAGCTGATTTCGTCGATCACCAAATACTCATGGTCAAAAAAATTCGGCTCCATGGAGGCGCCTTTGACATAAAATGGTTTGATGAAAAAATAGCGGACCGGGATGATAATGGCTAAAGCCACAATCACGACCTGCAGCAGCTCAATAAAAAAATCCTTGACGGTAGCTTGGGTATTAGCCTGCTCCTGTTCCGCGAAGAAATCCATGGGCTTTTGTTCTTTGTCTTCTGGTTTGTCTGACATGAAAAAAAACTCAAAAATGCCTGATAATAAGCGTACTATACCACTTTTTACCCCTTCAATCAACCCCATGCGCCGAACCAGCCGTATACCTTGGCAAAAAGGCAAAATCCTCGTATGATAGCTGAACAGATTTCGTCTTGACGGATAGCTATTTTTTGTATGGATGAACAGCAGGAGCCAATGAAACCCGCTGCCAAGCGACGTTGGTGGAAATGGATCGCGTATCCGGGTCTGATTGGCCTTATTTTTTTTGCCGTGCTCGTGTCTAGCGTGCGCACAAGCAATGACTCCTTGTGGGAGTCTTTACGCGATGTTTCTCAGCGCTACATCAAACCGACATTTTCTCTCACCTCGCCCCTGGGCGCGCTCACTGCCACCGCGGACACCTCGCTGATTGGCGCGCAAGAAGATAGGATCAATGTCCTCCTGCTGGGAATTGGCGGGCGCGGGCATGAAGGGTCTAATCTGACGGACACAATTATTGTTGCGAGCTACAAGCCGTCCACCCGCGAAGTCGCCATGCTTTCCATTCCGCGCGACTTGATCATTCCCATTCCCGGCCATGGCTGGAGAAAAATCAATAATCTCTATGCGCTGGCCGAGTATAATGACCCTGGCACGGGCGGCGATTATTCCAAGCAAATCATCAGCCAAATTTTTGACATCCAGATTCCTTATTACCTGCGCATCGACTTTTCTGGATTTATTGAACTCGTCGACCTGGTCGGCGGCATCGATGTAAACGTCCCGCGCACGCTTTCTGACAACCAGTATCCCATCCCCGGCCGCGAGGAGTTCCCCGAAGACGAACGCTACGAACATTTATACATTGAGGCCGGTGCACAGCACTTTGACGGCAGCACGGCGCTTAAATACGTGCGCTCGCGGCATGGACAGGGCGAAGAGGGTTCTGATTTCGCTCGCGCGGCACGACAACAACTCGTTATCGAGGCGCTGATGGACAAGGTGTTTTCCCTCAACACACTCCTGCGGCCCAGCAAGATCAAAAAAATCGAGAGCAATATCGCCGACCACATTGATACGAACCTGCAGTTTGAAGAGCTCTCTGCCTTTGCCAAATTAGCAGCCGGGTATCTGCAAGACAAAAAGCCCATGGTCAACCGCGTCTTAAGCGATGCCAAAGACGGCCCGCTCCAGGCGGCAAACTATAATGGCGCTTTCGTTCTTGAGCCCAAAATAGAGGATTTCAGTGAATTAAAGTTTATTTCGGCCAACATCTTTAACCCGGAATTGACCTACCAGCGCACGAATGAAGAGGATACGGGCCTCCCCCATGTTGTTCTACAAAACCCCGTTCCCTCAAAGGATAAGGCCTCCATTGAGATCCAAAATGGCACCTTTGTGAGCGGCTTGGCGCGCGCCACGCAAGAAAAATTGCTCAGCCTTGGTTATACTGTGTCTGCAGTCTCCAATGCGACAACGCAGGATTATCCCAAAACCATCATCTACGATTTCAGCAATGGCGAGTTCCCTGCCACCCTTGATTTCCTCGCCAGCAATTATACGGACAATATCACGAACAAGATCCCGTTGGGCCTCAGCTCATCAGCTGACTTTCTTATCATTCTCGGCTTGGACGCCGCCTACTAAATACTCCTATGTCCTCCCTCACCAGAAGCGTCGGGCCAAGCCTTGTCCTCATCGGGCGAACGAATGTCGGTAAGTCGACATTGTTTAACCGTTTAACTGAGTCGGAGCAGGCCATTATTTCAAAAATCGCCGGCACGACGCGCGACCGCAATGTCTGCCAAGTTGAATGGATCGGCAAACGGTTCACCGTTGTTGATACGGGAGGCCTCGATTTAAGCCATCCGGACGACATTGAAAAAAAGGTTTTTGACCACGCCTGGCGCGCCATGAAAGAAGCTACGCTGGTCGCCCTTATTGTCGATGCCAAAGACGGGCTTTTGCCGCAGGACAAAGACATTGCCCGACAATTGCGTGCCAAGCACATCGACTTCTTTATCATCGTGAACAAGGCAGATAGCCCATCGCTTAAACACCAGGCTAGCGAATTTTTCGCCCTCAACAAGACCGTGTTCCCCGTTTCGGCCGCCAATGGTACGGGCACAGGTGACTTGCTTGATTACATTGTGGCGCGCATGTTCGCTCCTGAAGCCGGACATACGCCAGAAGACAAACAGCAAAGTGAAATCGCCATTACGCTGGCCGGTTTGCCCAATGTCGGCAAATCCTCCCTGCTCAATGCCCTGCTTGGCCGCGAAGAAGTGATTGTCAGCGAAAAGCCGCATACGACCCGCGAATCGCGCGACGCGTTTTTGACCTTTGAAGGACAGCCGATCCGGTTGGTGGACACGGCTGGTGTGCGTAAAACCCAGAAGCTGCGCGGCTACCTGACCCAGCAAAGCGCCAAGCGTTCCTTGCTTGCCATTAAACGCGCGGACTGGGTCATTCTCGTCATTGACGCCACCAAGGACAATTGGGGCGAACAAGAGCACTATATTCTCGATGAAATCATCCATTCAGGAGCTTCGGTCATCATCGCCGCCAACAAATGGGACTTGCTTGAGGGCAAGGACCGCTTCAAGCAATTCCGCACGCGCTGGGAGCGGGAATTTGGCCATTTTGATTGGATCCCCGTGCTGCCAGTGAGCGCCAAATCCGGCTGGCATATTGCTCGCCTCCTCAAGACGGTTATCGGCATGCAAGAGAACCGCAGACGCGAGCTTCCACAAAGCGCCTTAGACCGTTTGCTCAAGAAAGCTGTGGCGCGCCGCCGTCCGCAAAAGAAAAAGGGGCCTGATGCTCCTTATGTGCATGCGATCAAGCAAATCGGCACCGAACCGCCGCATTTTGAAGTCGTGATTGATTACGACAACACCTTGGCGGAGTTTTACGTGCGCTATTTAACAAAAATCATCCGCTCACAATTCGATTTTGAAGGTACGCCGGTGCGCATGAGAGTCCGCGCTATCAAATAACCTATGAAGCTCATCGTGGGCCTGGGAAACCCGGGCAAGCAATATGAGAAGACGCGTCACAATGCCGGGTTTATGGCAGTGGATGCTTTTGCCAAGGCACAGGGCCTAGCTGAGGCTGCGTGGAAAAAGCACCATAAAACGAATGCGCTCGTAGCCGAACTCATGGTCGGCGAAACAAAATGCCTGCTCGCCAAACCGCAGACATTCATGAATGAGTCGGGGCAAGCCGTACAGGATCTGATTGCCTTTTATAAGCTGGAGCCGAAGGATGTCATTGTGGCGCATGATGAGCTCGACCTGCCTTTCGGCAGCTTGCGCATCAAGGTTGATGCCTCAGCCGGCGGCCACAATGGCGTAGCCTCGGTCATTGAGCGGCTTGGCAGCAAAAGCTTTGTTCGCCTCAGAATCGGGGTTGGCGGCGCGCAACGAGGCAAAATCCCCGCGGAGAAGTACGTACTCCTCCCCTTTTCTTTTTTTGAAAAACTGAAGCTAAAAGGCGTAATCAAACACGCCGTCGAGGCCTTGGAATGTTTGGCATCAAGTGATGCACAGGCTTGTATGAATCGGTTTAATTAAAGCGCTCCCTGGTACGATAACTGTTACGTCTTGCGTCGAAACATTAAGACGATGAAGGGTAGTAAAATACTCCCGATAACAAGAGTAGAAAAAACCATCGAACAAAAGGTTGAGGACTGGTGGGCTTGCACCATCCAAACCGTTCGCAAATAATCGCTCGCCCGTCACAAACTCTGTTGTCGCCCATGCCAGCAACCAAAAAGGAAGAGAGGCAAACGTCAGAAATTCGACAAACCAACCAGAACTGCTACTTCCGATTATCAATAGATCCAGCAAGGCGAGCATTAGACCGCCGACGTATGAGATTACGACCTCAATTCTTATGGTCATAAGACCTACTTCCTCCATTTCGTAAAAGCACTCACACGCACATTGTGCTTATCCAGGTTGGCTTTAAGCGTTTCATACTCGCGCACATCGTACTTCTTTTCCTGTAAAAGCGACTTGGCGAGTTCGACCGCTTTCATAGCGCGTTCAAGGTCGAGGTCTTTCACGTGTTCCGCCGTATCGGCCAAGATCGTGACTTGGTTTTTCGAGACTTCCATGAACCCTCCGGAAACCACTAAAGGCCGCACGTCTTTCCCATTGCGGACAATGATCTCGCCCGGCTTTAGGACGGAAACCATGGCAATATGGTTCGGCAGGACCATGACCTGGCCAGCCAAAGTCATGGCGGAGATGGACTCCACTTCCCCTTCCATGATGACGCGCTCAGGGGTGACCATGCGCAATTTCATTTTTCGTGGCTCGTCCATAGAAGCGCTTAAGCTACCACCTCATCAATGCCGCCCTTCATATAGAAGGCTTGTTCGGGCTTGCCGTCATGCTTACCTTCAAGAATTTCAGAGAAGGCCTTGATCGTGTCCGGCAAGCGGACGTATTTTCCTGGGCTATTCGTAAAAATTTCAGCAACGAAGAAGGGCTGGGACAGGAAGCGTTGGATCTTGCGGGCGCGGGATACGGTCAATTTATCATCTTCAGACAATTCTTCCATGCCCAAGATGGCGATAATGTCTTGTAGGTCCTTATAGCGCTGCAAAATGCGTTTCACGTCCATGGCCACGCGGTAATGCTCGGCGCCGACGATTTGCGGGTCCAAAATTGTGGAAGTTGAATCCAATGGGTCGACGGCGGGATAAATACCAAGTTCAGCCAAGCTGCGGTTTAAGACGACCGTGGAGTCCAAGTGCGTAAAGGTCGTGGCAGGGGCTGGGTCGGTCAAGTCATCGGCAGGCACGTAGACGGCCTGCACCGAGGTGATGGACCCTTTCGTGGTTGAAGTAATGCGTTCCTGCAAGGCACCCATTTCCTGGGCCAAGGTCGGCTGGTAACCCACGGCGGAAGGGATGCGTCCAAGCAAAGCGGACATTTCAGAACCGGCCTGGGTGAAACGGAAAATATTGTCGACGAAGAGCAACACGTCTTTGTTTTGCTTATCACGGAAATATTCGGCCATGGTCAAGGCGGTCAAAGCGACGCGGGCGCGGGCTCCTGGTGGTTCGTTCATCTGGCCGAACACCATGGCGACCTTGTCCAGTACGCCAGATTCTTTCATTTCGTGGTACAAGTCATTGCCTTCGCGCGTACGCTCCCCGCCACCAGC
>CAYHTI010000023.1:0-8498 GCA_964359515.1 uncultured Gammaproteobacteria bacterium
ATTGCCGCAGGCTCAGGGCAAGCTGGTCCGAGTCATTCGAGGGCGAGTGCTGGATGTTATGGTGGATATCCGGCGATCTTCGCCGAGTTTTGGACGCTGGGTGAGCGTGGAGCTAACGGAGGAAAGCCATCGCCAGCTTTGGGTGCCGCCGGGATTTGCCCATGGCTTTGTGGTGCTATCGGACAGTGCCGATTTTCTGTACAAAACCACGGACTACTATGCGCCTGAGTACGAGCACTGCATTCGCTGGGACGACCCCAGCCTGGCGATTGACTGGAAGCTTGGTGAGTCGCCTCTGGTCTCGCCCAAAGATGTGCAGGGCGTGGTTTTTGCTAAAGCAATCACCTTTCCATGAACACCATTTTGCTTTTGGGTCGCACCGGTCAGGTCGGATGGGAGCTTGAACGCAGCCTGCAATCTCTGGGCAGGGTGGTCGCCTGTGAGCGTTCAGAGGCCGATCTCAGCCGGCCGGAGACATTGCGTGCGGTGGTCCAGCGTGTACGCCCGGCCGTCATTGTCAATGCGGCGGCCTATACTGCGGTGGATGTGGCCGAGCAGGAAGAAAATCTCGCATATCGCATCAATGCTGAAAGTCCCGCCGCCCTGGCTGAGACGGCCAGAGAACTAAATGCCTGGTTGGTGCATTACTCAACCGAGTATGTATTTGATGGCAGAAGCGGGCCTTATTCGGAAGCGAACGCAACCAGCCCGCTCAATGTCTATGGCCGTACCAAGCGGGCAGGGGAGGAGGCCATCCAGCGAAGCGGTTGCCTGCATGTGATTCTGCGGACCAGTTGGGTCTATGGTGCGCGAGGGAAGAACTTTCTAAACACGATGCTGCAACTTGCGCGTGAGCGGGAGGTGCTGCGGATCGTGGATGACCAGATTGGTGCACCGACTTGGTCGCGCACCATTGCCGATGTCACGGCCGTTTTGCTCGCACGCCTTGATGAACGGCGCTGCGACGCCAATTTGGCAGGTATCTATCATCTGGCAAGCCAAGGTGAAACGAGTTGGTGCGGCTTTGCGAGCCTGATTGTTGAAGAAACCCGCAGCCTGCGGGAGACCTCGCCTCGTATCGAGGCTGTCCTGACCGAGGATTATCCGCTGCCGGCTCAACGTCCCATGGACTCGCGGCTCGATTGCAGCAAGCTGGCTGAAGCTTTTTCTATAAATCTTCCAGCTTGGCAGGATGCGGCGCGATTCTGCTTGGATGAAATAAAATGCCGATAAAAATGACTAAAGAAGGAGTAAAGGTATCAGTGTCGGCATCCGAATTACGTTTATCGGCCATCAATCCGGCACTGGTATAGCGTTGCTCAAGGCGGATCGATTGTGAAAGTTCTTGATCGGCATCTTACTCAGATACGGCAGGGTGGGCGCGCCGTGTTGTTCAGAAAGATGAAGCGGACCTTGTGCATTCCGCACGAGTTGCTGTTATTCATCCTTGCCGTCCCGGTAGTGGCGGTGATCCACCTGATCAGGCCCTGGTTGCTGGTGCGATGGGGCGAGTTGCCCAGTCCGCGCATCGGTCATTTTGCTGTCAACACGGAGCTGTATCTCTGCGAGCGGGATGCGGGCATTAACGCGCCAGGGCGGCGCCATGTGGATATTTTTTTCATGGAACCGCCAATCTGCAATCAGCAATTGGCAACGATGTGGAAGCGGATCCTCCGCGTCTGGCCGGCTTGGTGGATCTTGCCCTCCCTCCGGCGTGTCAATCGGCTGATTCCCGGCGGAGCAATTCATGAGGTCGGCGAAACCAGTTGTGGCGATCGGGATGTGCACAATCTGATCGATCGATTTCCGCCACATCTGAAATTTACCGCTGAAGAAGAGGTCCGCGGCGAAGCCGGTCTGCAGGCGATGGGTATTCCGCCAGGCACTCCATTCGTTTGTCTGAACGTACGCGACAGTGCCTATCTGGATGCCTTCCATAAGGAGAAGGACTGGAGTTATCACAACCACCGTGACAGTGATATTCAGAACTACGTACCGGCGGCTGAGGAGTTGGCCAATCGCGGATACTCTGTAATTCGCATGGGGGTAAAAGTCCGCAAGGCGATGAAAACGACCCACCAAAGGGTTATTGATTACGCCACTAATGGGATGCGTAGTGATTTCATGGATATTTACTTGGGCGCGAAGTGCGAATTTTGTATTTCAGTGGGGTCCGGCTTTGATGCTATCCCATATGTATTCCGACGTCCGATTGTCTATGTCAACGTGGTACCTCTGGGGTATCTGGGCACTTACAGTGCGCAGAACCTCGAAATCACAAAGCATCATTTTTCCAAAGTTCTGAACAAGGAGCTAACGTTTAGGGAAATCTTCGCTCACGGAGTGGGGTTTTTCCTGCGCTCCTCGGATTACATATTCCATGGCGTCGAACTCATCCAAAACACGCCGGACGAGATCCGCGATGCATCCATCGAAATGGCCGAGCGACTGAATGGAATCTGGCAGCCACATGAAGACGATGAAGCATTACAAAAGCGTTTCCGGGAGATATTTTCAACTTATGCGGTTGATGCTTATCCGGGAAAACCTATCCATGGTGAGATTCGTTCTCGAATGGGCACCGCATTTCTGCGCAATAACCAGGCCTGGCTGCAGTGAGTAAAGACTCCAGCATTATTACAATATTCGGCGAGTTTCTGACCCGCTACCCAAGGCACTTTGGGCTGCTGTTCCTGCTTCTGGTCGTGGAGGGCGCAGCTGCGGCATTGTCGGTATTAACGATCGTGCCGGTGGCGGATTTTATGCTTGACCCGTCATTGGGAAAACCCGGCCGCATTACGCAGGCTGTAATTAATGGCTTGGGGGCTATAGGTTGGCATCCCACTTTCTGGATACTTGGGTCGCTGTTTATCGCCTCGAACCTGTTAAAGGGAGTGCTGGAGGTTGCGATTCGTTATGCCATCCTGCGCATCAAATACGCAGTAGTGCGCGGACTCGTTGGTGATGCGCTGCACGCTTTCTTCAAGGCCCGGTGGGGGTTTTTCAGCGGTTCGGACCAAGGCAGGCTGCTCAACACGCTGAACAGGGAACTGAGTACCATTGGCGATACCCTTGGCCATCTGGCGACGTTGTTTGCCCAAATTATTCAACTTTGCATTTATCTCGCGGTGCCCATTTGGCTCAATGCTCAGATAACGCTCGCCGCGCTGGGGCTTGCGCTGCTTTTCGGCTCGCCGTTCATGTTGTTGCATCGCGTCAGTTATCGTCTTGGGAAACGCAACACCGAGACGGCCAATGTGACCATGGGTGTCTTGAGCGAAGTGCTGGGAGCAGCACGCCTGATACTGGGTTTTGGCCGGCAAAACCAAGCGAGGGACCGCTACCTTGATGCCTTTGATCAGCACGTACAGGTCACATTGCGATCACAAACACTGGCAACTGCAGTGCCGAAGTTCTTCCAGCCCATGGCCATGCTGGCAGTAGTTATCTCAATGGGGCTTGCGTTGCAGCAGCAGGTTCGTATCTCTGAGCTGACGGCGGTAATGTGGAGTCTGTTGGCCGCCATGCCTATTCTTTCCGCACTGCTTCAGGGCAACATCAGTATCAGTAACTTTTTGCCTAGTTACGAACAACTCGTTTCGCTCCGTAACAGTGCAGACGAGTTTGAGGAGATCCAGGGTGAACGCATCTTTTCGCGACTGGAGCATGACATCGAATTAAAGGACCTGAGTTTCACCTACCCCGGTCGCTTACAGACTCTGACGGATGTAAGTTTGCATCTTCGCAAGGGACAGACGGTGGCGCTGGTAGGTGAGTCCGGCTCGGGCAAGTCGACAGTGACCGATCTTGTTCTGGGTTTGCAGATTCCAGAGAAAGGTGAGGTGCTAATTGATGGTGTGCCGCTCGGGGATTGGAAGCAGAATAGTTTTCGGGAGCGAGTAGGCTATGTGCCACAAGATCCGCAGCTTTTTCATTCCACCATTCGCGACAACCTCCTATGGTCATTTGAGGAAGCGAAGGAGGATGAGCTTTGGGAGGCATTGAAACTCGCCAATGCGGCAGAATTTGTCAAGGAATTGCCCCAGGGAATAGACACTATTGTGGGAGATCGAGGTGTTCGCTTGTCCGGCGGGCAGCGCCAACGTATAGCGCTAGCGAGAGCCATGCTGCGTAAGCCGGAACTGCTCATTCTGGATGAGGCAACCAGCGCTTTGGATTCAGAATCCGAGCGGCTTATTCAGAAGTCAATTGAATCGGTGGGTGGCAACACAACGATACTAGTGGTCGCGCACCGGCTTTCGACTATAGCCAAGGCCGATCAGGTTTATGTGATGCGACAAGGCAGGGTGGTTGAGGAAGGAGCATTTACTGTACTGAGCACCAAGCCAGGCGGTATTTTGAACGCCATGATCGCCGCCCAGCAGCCGTTGGAACAGGCGAAAATTGTGGATGCGTTGTTGTGATCTGCCAGAGTTTTCATCGGGGTAATTCATTAAGCAAAGTGCCCTAAAAACAGGCATTTCCGCCGCTTGTCTCGCGCTGCTGTTCTATCAGATAGGCGCCGAAAGCCTGCAAACCACGCTCCGGCAGGCTGATCCTTTCATGATCGCGCGCCTGGTAATGCTGCTATGCGCCCTGTTCTTCGTGCAAGTCGTCCGGTGGTGGCTGATCGGAACGAAACTGGGATTGAAATGGCCGTTGCTGACGGCGGCTGAATTGACCTTTGTTGGCACGTTTTCAACTGGCGCCTGGTATCGGATTTCGGCGCCACGTTCGACTTCATCGAGTTCAGCCTCCTTTGGCCCGTCGTCTTGATATTATCCTTCCTTCCTATTTCGATCACCGGATGGGGGATCCGCGAAGGGGCCATGGTGTTTGCTTTCCGCATCCTGGGAAATCCCTCGTCCATTGCCCTTGCCACGTCCATCGCCTTCGGAATTCTGATGATTCTGGGATAGAATTCACCAAATCCTGCCCCTGAACATGAACGAACTCTGGCACAAACCGAAGCTGCTGATATTCGTCGTCGCCTACCACGCGGAAAGCACCATGGCCTCGGTCATGCGCAGGGTTCCCGCGGACCTGACGCGCGATTACCACGTAGAGTTGCTCATCATCGACGACGCGTCGAAGGACAGGACTTTCGAGCTCAGCGTCCGGGAGCGCGATGCGGGCAGCTATGGGTTCCCCATTCACGTACTCCACAACCCAGTCAACCAAGGGTACGGTGGCAACCAGAAAATCGGTTTCCATTACGCAATCGAAAACGGCTTCGACTATGTTGCCTTGGTTCACGGAGACGGCCAGTACGCGCCGGAACGGCTACCGGAACTAGCGCTTCTCCTTAAGGCTGGTGAGGCAGATGCAGTATTAGGATCCCGGATGATGGAACGTGGCGAGGCTCTTAGAGGAGGAATGCCCCTCTACAAATACGTAGGAAACAAGATTCTGACATGGTCTCAGAATTGGTTGCTCAGTTCGCATTTGAGTGAATTCCATTCAGGTTACAGGTTGTATTCGACTACAGCGCTCAAGCGCATCCCTTTTGACCTTAACACCAATGATTTCCATTTTGATACGGAAATTATCATCCAACTGATGATTGCCCAACAGCGGATTGTGGAGCTTCCGATCCCAACATACTATGGCGATGAAATATGCCGTGTTAATGGCATGAAATACGCTTGGCATGTTTTTGTTACGACGCTTAAGGCGCGTATTCAGCAATACGGGGTTTTGTACGACAGGAAATTTGATTGCGCCCCCAAATCGTCAAAAAATGCCCATTACGCCCTGAAGCTGGATTACAGAAGCCCGCACTCGTTGGCGATAAGCGAAATCTTTCCGGGTACACGAGTCCTTGACATTGGCTGTGCGGGTGGTTACGTGGGCGCGGAGTTGCGCAAGAAAGGTTGCAAAGTTACCGGTATTGACGTCTATCCCTTAGCTAAAGGAGTCACGCTAGACGCCTTTAGTCAGCTTGACCTCAACCACTGCGAGCTTCCTGACGGACGCGACTTCGATTATTTCATTATGCTAGACGTGATTGAGCACCTTCACTCGCCAGAAGAATTCATGGAGCGATTGAAAATGGCGACACGCTTCAGTCCGAATCTTAGGGTTATCGTAAGCACAGGTAATGTGGCTTTTTTTATCCAACGGTTGATGTTACTTCTCGGGCAATTTAATTACGGGACTCGCGGTATTTTGGATCAGACTCATACGCGACTTTTTACCTACGCATCAATGCGAAACTTGTTATCTCAAGGGGGGTTTGACCTACTCGAGGAGAAGGGCGCACCTGTGCCCTTCCCGCTGGTTATCAAAAATAGGGTGGTCGCCAACCTGCTGCTTAAGATGAATGATGCACTCATCGGGGTTTCGCGGACTCTGTTCGCCTATCAGATTTACATGGTAGTAAAACCAAGGCCCTCATTGGATCACTTGCTTCGGTCTGCCGTCGAAATGTCCAACAGGAAGGTCGCTGCAATTATGTGATGTGTGCGTCTGTTGTCTGTGCTGCTACAAACCAGCCATTGGCAATTGCCAGAACATCAAACCAAGGAGTCAGATGGATTCTAAAAACGCAATATCGGATAAACGGTTTAGAAAAGAATATCTAATCCTCGCAGTTGTTCTGGTGCTTTCCATCTACTTCTTAACCCCTCGTGGTTGGGAGCAGTCAGAGAGCTTGACCGCCTGGGCGGCGGCAAAAATACTTGCCGAGACAGGCGGGTTTCCGGTCTTCTCCCGGAACGTTCTTTACTCCGCCTACCTGACGCTCTTTCTTAAGCTGCCATTTCCTATCTCCATTATTCTGGAGTACTGGGTAACGCATCTGTTTGCGCTTGCTGCCATCTATGCGCTAGTTCGTGCAAACCTGAGTATGACGAAATCAATGATATTGGTTGTGGTTTTGACCCCGTTGCTCGTCGTTGTAGAGGGCGCCGGCACGGTGGCCGCGATTGGTTTTTTTTCTCTGTATTTACGCAGCTACGTAACGAACAAGAAGAATACATGGATCTTCTTGCCGGCAACACTTCTCGCTGCTGCGCTTTGTCATTCATCGTACTGGCCTTTTCTCGCCCTGCACTTATTGGTCGCCATTTATTTTGTTCTGGTCGCTATGTCGCACGAGGCGCGAGCCGCCGTTGCCGTGAGATATGGGCGCCCAACTGAAATCGTGCTGTTGCTTTTTCTGCTTGGTTTTACGGTAACTGCGCTCTTGCTACAGTCCGGCAGGATCGACAATAACCACATGTTAATGGATCCGAGGTTCTCACCCATACCACTGACTAGCGCGATCAACATTGGGTTTTTTCAGATATCGACATGGGAAATTGTTGAAAAGCTTTACGCCCCTGCTGTATTGGTGGAGAAGGATTGGTTCTTTGAAACCCCTTTAATTTTTGGGGGTTCTCAAACCATTCTAGACGTAATGATAAGCACCCCACATCTGTTTTTCGAAATCGTAACGGAGGAAATAGGTTTCGCGGCATTGCTCCCGCTTTATTTTTACTCCTTCTTGCCCCTGCCCGTATTCCGCCACGCAATTGTGTTGACGACTTCTGCGTCACTGCTGATGCTGCTAATGGGGCTATACAGGGTCTATCGGGTTCATGGTGTTGCCGCCCTGTTTGTACTTGTGGTCGGCGGAAGTAGCTTGATCGCGGCATTTTTACTTACATCACTTAATGCCAGATACATCATTACTTTTCTTCCGATCTTTCTACTGGTGTATACGGGTTTTATAGGAGAGCCGGATTTAGGAGAAAGGCCCCGTTTATATACGAAGCCAATTTTCAAAAACGGTTTATTTATTCTTGGATGTTTGCTGGTGTTAGCCAATGCGCCGTTTCAAAGATTAAGTCCACTGGCCACTGCGGAATGCGATGGCAGTGGTGATCCATCAACTGTCAGATTCAAGGCTGGTCGATTTGCATGCTATAAAATGAAAGGGGTTGAATACCAACTCCGCGCTGTGCTTGCCAATCGGGATTTTTTACATAGCGGGGAGGGCATGTCTTTAATCGTCGCTCACCAGGCGCTGTCTAGGTTGATTAAAAAGTCGGACCGTATTCTCTCATCAGAGAACCTTTTTTTTGCTACATTTACTGAAGTCGGGATCGATAATAGTCGCCAAATCATGTCCCTCCCGCCCTATCCTGACCGCACTGAGTATTCTGAGCACTTCTTGAGTCAAATAGATGTTTTTATGGTTAGTGACGCCCTTGCAACTGATAGGCCGTCCGTATCAACCCAATCCTTTTTGCGGTACAAGCTTCATATTCTCCCTTACTTAATTGCGAACAAGGAGATATTTAATACGGTTCACATACCCAGGTACGGTAACGCGTACGTTCGAAAGAGGAAGGAAGCCGGCAATGGGAGTTGAAAAACCTTGAACATACTCGCCCTTATTCCGGCCCGTGGTGGGTCCAAGGGGATCCCTCGCAAAAACATCAGGCCCATCGCGGGCAAACCGCTGATTGCCTGGGCCATTGAAGCGGCCTTATGTTCGCGGGTGCTCGATGCAG
>CAYHTI010000024.1:0-8192 GCA_964359515.1 uncultured Gammaproteobacteria bacterium
TTTGCTATTGACAGAGGACAAACACGGGGTTATAGTGGTCAGTCTTATGAATGATACTTCGCCCCAATTCAAACACGCGCAAAACGCGACCGTCCGCAGCATCAACGGCCTGAGCGCGCTTTTGGTATTGTCAGACGGCCAAGTCCTGAACTGGCCGATTACTTTACTCCCCCCGGGCATTGAGCCTGGCCAAAGCGTCAAAATCATCCTCCACGATGGCAAGACAGATGAGCAAGAAAAAACAACTTTGGCCCACGACGTGCTCAATGAAATTTTCAAAAGCAAGGAGTCCTAACAAAAAACCTCGACACGAGGTTTTTTGTTATTTTGCAATTGTTACTTTCCCATTCTGTTCAACAAGCCGGCCAGGGACCGTAAAACCGGAAGCTTTTTTGTGGCCACCGCCGCCAAATAAGGTGGCAAATGAGGCCAAATCAACGTCGTCGCGAATGGTGCGCAGGCTCGCTTTCACGAAACCATCGCCACGGTCGTGAAACACCATCACGACGCGCGCATCGGCCAGCTGGCTCAGATAATTGGAAATGCCTTCGATCGCCTCGGACCCGATACCGTCCGCGTCCAGATCGCGCTGATACGCATATGTGTAAACAATGCCATGGACGCTGCGTTGCAGGCGCTGCATAAGCGTACCCCAAATTTTCATGGTGGCAATGTTTTTGTTCACCATGTTCGCGCGGTGCACATGCGGCAGCGACGCGCCCGCACGCATAAACTCGGCAGCCAGCTCGAGGGACGCCCGCGTGGTCGCGGCATTTGTAAAACCGTTCGTGTCGGTAAAAATAGCGGTGAGCAGGCACATGGCCATGTCGCGGTTGATCGTCTGACTATATTTTTTCAGGAACAAGGCCACGACCTCGGCCGTAGAAGACGCTTTCACATCGACCAAATTTACATCACCAAAATATTGGTTGCTGGCATGATGGTCAAAATTGATGATGATCGGTTTACGCGGCAATGAAGGCAGTAAACTGTCGATACCCGCATAGAGCAAGTCTCCCGAGTCGCAAGTGACCAGCACATCCCATTCTTGCGAAAAAACAGCGGTGTCCGTGGTGACGCTTTGGGCATGCGCCAAATAATGGAGCTGTTCGGAGACCTGGTGTCGGCAAAAAACAACCACCTGCTTACCAAGCCCATGCAGCCAATGCCAAAGCGCAAGCGTTGACCCCGTCGTGTCCCCGTCTGGCTTCTGGTGAGCCACGATTAAAACGCGCTTTGCGGCCAGGAAGGCTTCAAACGCACGCGGGGATTCTTGTTCTACATTGCTGGGTTGGTTCATAAAAGACCCGGTATCTTACCCAGCAAAAAGGAGCGCGTCAAGCGCTCCCTTCAACTTTTTGCTCCTTGGCCTCCGCGTCAATGATTTGTTCGATATTTGAGGCTATTTCGGTCCTGGTATCGGCGACAAACCTGATTTGCGGTGAAAATTTCATGGTCAAGTGTTTGGTGAGGCCATGCTGGATACGTTTACGGTTTCGCACCAAAAATCCCATGACATGTTCAGTTTGGTCGAACGGCAAAATGGTCACGAACACATCGGCGTGTTTTAAATCGGGAGCCACGATCACTTCAGAAATGGTAGCCAATGTTCCTTCCGGAAATTCCAACTCGCGCATGAAAGCCTCCGCGATCAAGCGGTGCAAGGCTTCGGCGACTTGTTCGGTTCGCTGTGACACAGGCTAGGTAAGGGTTTTTTGCTTGCGGACTTCGGTGTATACACGCAAAATATCGCCCTTTTCTACGGGGATGCGGCTGTGGAATTCAATACCGCACTCGTTTCCCTCGGATACTTCATTGATCACTTCTTTGCCGACTTTAACGGTCTTGATTTCTCCCGTTCCCAAATCAACAGTCTTGCGAAGGACGGTGGCATGCAAGCCCTGCGCGACGCGGCCTTTCCTGATGCGACCGCCACAAATTGTCACATCGCCCTTTTGCTTAAAGATGGCCAAGACTTCCATCTCGCCGACATCGGTGCGAATGATTTCATCGCCCAGCATGGTCGTAATGCGTTCACGAACATCGTTGAGCAAATCGTAAATGATCTTGTATAACTTGATTTCAACGCCCTTGTCGCGTGCCAATACTTCCGCGCTGGTGGTGGGTTTGGTATGGAAACCGACCACGATACCGTGGGACGCGTCCGCTTGCAGCACATCGCTTTCATTGATGGTGCCCAAACCTTTCGACGCGATTTTGATCTTAATTTCCGGATGGTGAATTTTTTCCAGGGATTCGATAATAGCTTCCAAGGACCCCAACATGTCCGCCTTGATGATAAGCGGCAGCTTCTTAATTCCCTCTTCTTCCTTCTCATCGCGACGTACCACGACCATAGGTGCTGCAACCTTTTCACGCACCAAATCCTGGTAAGCAATCTTTTTATTCAAATCTTTTTGCTTGTCGACGGCCAAAACAATGTCGCCGACTTTTGGGGCCACCTTAAAGCCAAGAATTTTAACGGGAGTTGAAGGCAGAGCTGCCTCGACAGCCTGTCCATTCCAATTCTTCATGGCACGAACGCGGCCGTACAAGGTGTCATCCACGGCCAAGTACCAGCCATTATGCAAGGTGCCATTCTGCACCAGCATGGTCGCAACCGGGCCTTCACCCTTATCAACGTGTGATTCAACAATGGTGCCGACAACTTGGCCGGTCGGGTTGGCTTTGATGTCTTGGCCATGCGCTTCGGTCAGCAGCATGATCATGTCGAGCAATTCTTGAATACCCGTTAACTTAAGAGCTGATACGGGCACGACGATAGTTTGCCCGCCCCATTCTTCAGGCGTGATGCCGTGCTGAGCCAAATCCGATTTCACCTTGTCCAAATTGGCATCGGGCTTGTCCACCTTATTGATCGCCACGATCATGGGAATCTGTGATTGCTGGATGATGCGCAAAGCTTCAATCGTCTGGGTTTTGACGCTGTCGTCGGCCGCAACAACAAGAATAGCGACGTCGGCGACGCGAGCGCCACGCGAACGCATAGCTGTAAACGCTTCATGACCCGGAGTGTCGATAAACGTGATGGGTTTTTTCTTGTGTTCAACCTGGTATGCGCCAATATGCTGGGTAATACCGCCAGCTTCACCGGCCACCACATTCGTTGAGCGGATCGCGTCGAGCAATTTGGTTTTGCCATGGTCAACGTGGCCCATGACCACAACAACAGGCGCGCGCGGCACCATGCTGGCCTCGGTTTCCTTACTTAAAACAGCTTCCACACGCTCTTCCTTTGTGGCATTTGCCGTGGTTTCAGCATTCGTGTCTTCCACGATCTTGATCTGCAGATCATCGCCGATAATTTGGGCGGTTTCGAAATCAATACGCTCGTTCAACGAGGCGAAAATGCCGTTCTTCATTAACATCTGGATCACTTTTGGCACGGGCAGCTCCACGCGCTCGGCAAATTCGCGTACGGTCAAAAACGGAGGAATTTGCACGGTCTTAACCACAACAACCGTGCCCATGCGCGCCTTGCGTTCCGCCTCTTCGGCTTCGCGCTCGGCCTTTAACTTGGCCTCGTACATTTTGTTGAGTACGGGCCACTTACGCATGATTTCTTCGCCCATCGCATCGTTGATCTTGATGGCGCGTTTGCCCACGCTATACCCCATCTCCGGGAGGCGATCCAGGAGGTCTTTGGTGGGAATCTTTAGGCGGCGGGCTAATTCGGTTACGTTCATAGGAAAGCAAGGTGGTCTCATGGATTCATTGCTCCGCTGTTGTTGGATTCAACAAGGAAACACTGCAACCATGTGACGCAGGAACACGAAATAAATAAGGCCCAGATGAGCCTTGGATAAGCCTAAGACTACTGGAAAAACGCAACTTTGTCAATAAATGACGAAGCTCCGGCCGACCTGTTGCTTCCCGCGAGGGAAACGAAGGTCGGCACGGAGCTTGGTGCGAACGTACCTACGCCGCGATGGCGCAGGCCTCTTCCCAGGCCTCGCACAGGCACTGGAAGATCTCTTCGGGGCAGAGCAAAGTCGCCTCGACATCAGGCGCGCTTTCACTCCCGTTGAGGAGCATGGCGAGCCCCTCGTGATAGAACCACCAGGGCATCTGCTCGCTGGACCCCTCGAAGTTGAGGTCCAGGCCCTCGGGAATGGCGATGCCGCGCGCCTCGCAGTCGCGGCGGCGGAGCTTGCCGACGAGGATCGGCATGAACCTGGCCTTGAGCACTTCCGCGCGATGGCTGCTCTTGTTGGTCGCGATGCGCACCCGGTGGTCGGACTTGATCTGAACGGTCACGTCCGGACGGTTGCCCTTACCCTCCGACACGCTTGTCGCCGGGCCGATCGACTCGCTGTCCGAGTTGACCACCAGAACGCGGATCTGGTTGTCACCCGCGCCGATGGTTTCCCGGTCGGCGGAAGGACTGGCCAGCTCGACCAGCGCGCTGCTGAAGGAGATGTTCTCCCTTAGCCTCGCGTCGAAGGCCATGAAGGCCCAGTCGAGGATCTCGTGGGTCTTGCGGCCGGTCCAGATCATGTCACGCATGATCGAACGGACGTGGAGCAGGTCCTCATCCTCCCTGAGCAGGCACGTGACGATACTGCTGATCGTCCTGTTCCCATTGAGGTTGCGGTCGCGAGTCAGCAGCGACCAGGAGAGGTTGGCCCCGCGGGTACAGAGCAGGCCCTTCTCCCGACCCATGCGGTGGAAGTTGAGCTTGCCCAGGCGGCCCGTGGTGAACAGGGTCACCAGGTCTCGCGAGTTGGCGATGTCCTGGAATTCCTTGCGGAATCTCCAGTTGATCCAGATCTCGAGGGCCTTGTCGGCCGGCTCCGCGCCGAGGCACAGGAGCGGATCCTTCAGATCCATCTTCTCGCCCTTCGCGCGGCGCTTGTTGGCGTCGCGCACGGCGTGCAGGGCCAGGCGCACCCAGTCACAAACCGTCTCGGGCTTGTGATTGCATCGATGGATGGCCTTGAGCAGCATGCCCATGCCCATCAGCGGCTTCTTGCGCCGCTTCTGGCTGGGGTCGCTGCCGTCATGGCCGCCGAGATCGTCGATGCGCGTGGCCTCGACGATGGATCGCCAAAACGCAAGTGCCTCCTCGTCGATGTAATCTTCGAGGAAAGCCAGCCCGAGGCTGGCACATGACTGCCCCGGCACTGGCTTGTGCCCCTCGCGCGCATGCTCATTCAGCGGAGCATCCGTCGTGCCACCGGCAAGGATTCCCTCCTTGCCGAGCTGCTCGGCGCTCTTGCCCTGGTAATAGAGCGAACCATTCGTGTTGAAAACGATCCGGTTCTTCTCGATCCCCGGGAAGAGGTGCTTACCCACGTCGCAGAAAAGCTCGTAGAGCACGTGCTCGTCGAGGTGCATGCGCGGGTGCGTGAGGAAGCGCCAGTCCCTGATGGCCAGCGTGAGCAGGAAGGCCAGAGGCGCAAACCTGCTCTTATCGACCGACGTCGTAGTGTTCAAGTTTGTTCCCCTTGTTCCGCTTCCCAAAAACCATGTCCACGCGGTACAACCGCGCACGAACAGAGTTTTAGGAAACCAAGGTATAATATCATAAAAAATGATTTTTGTCAATCTTTTGGCTAAAATAAGCCATATATTTGACTTTATTCGAGCTTTTCAGTATATTTTCTCTGGAGCCGAACGGCTTATTTTTTCGTTATTGAGTAAATGCCCGGCTCTGAAGGCAAGCGTGCAAAGCATGTGCCCGTAGCTCAGATGGATAGAGCAATAGCCTTCTAAGCTGTAGGTCAGTGGTTCGAATCCACTCGGGCACACCATCCTTCGCGCAGCGAAGGATGCCCTACGTAGCCTTGGCGAAGGAGGGCTCCAGCTCGTCACACGTAACAAACTCGGCCATAGGCTGCGCTTCGGATGGCACGCCATCTCGACTTCGTTGAAAGATTCTAGAGTCTAGAATTCTAGAGATCTAGACATCTGGTGTCTGGCAGGTTATAAACGTAGAAGAACATTAGCGATTCTTATCAGCCTCTATATCTGAGTTCTTGATCTAGATCTGGATCTAGAATTCAGAATTAGATAAATCAAAAAGCAGGTTGTCCTGGGGGTGCCCATGGTGTAGCGGTTAGCACAGAAGCTTGTGGAGCTTCTGGTACGGGTTCGACTCCCGTTGGGCACCCCCGGTATCGTCTGACACCCCTTTATTTTTCCAGGGACTTTTGCTACGATATATCGGCAAATTGAATGCACTGAGTCCACCTACGCCAAGCCTACGGCGGACAAGCGGCTGCGTTTGACGAACAACCAGAAGGTCGCCGGGCTAGCCCGCCGGAGTTCTGACGCAGGCGGGTTCGAGCGCGGTTTACCGCTCTCAGAAGGACTCGGAAAAAAATCTTTTGAGTGGATTCATTGTCTGTGTGCACTGAGCGGTAGTAGCTCAGTTGGTAGAGCGTCTCGTTGCCAACGAGAAGGTCGCCGGTTCGAGCCCGGTTTACCGCTCAGTGCACACAAAAACAAATGGATGGCTCAAAGGATTTTTGTTTTTAATGGAAATATGTTTCATTATACATACGTCCTCCGCTGCGCTGATGGTAATCTCTATGTAGGCTGTACGAATAATCTGGAACAAAGATTAAAGCGTCATCACTCCGGTCAGGTTACAAGCACAGCGCCACAACTGCCAATAAAAATAATCTACTACGAAGCATGCCAAAACCAAATAAAAGCATTTCAACGTGAAAAATATTTGAAATCAGGCAGTGGACGTGAATTTCTAAAGAGGAGATTATAAGCACATGCCCGGGTGGCGGAATTGGTAGACGCCCAAGACTTAAAATCTTGTGGGAGCAATCCCGTGCGGGTTCGAGTCCCGCCCCGGGCACCAGAAAAAGCATCCATTGTGGGTGCTTTTTTCTATGGCGGAACCTGCCTGCCCTCCTCCGGCGGGTAAACCGGCAGGCAGGTTGGTAGACGCCCAAGACTTAAAATCTTGTGGGAGCAATCTCGTGCGGGTTCGAGCCTGCCCGCCGTAGCGCAGCGAAGGAGGGTTCCGCCCCGGGCACCACGAAAACGCCTCCAATCTTTCGTGGTTTTTTTGCTAGAAATAGCGGATGAAAGAGTGATACAATGCTAGCATCAAGTTCATCCTTTAAATGCGGCCAAATATGTCGAGCAAAATCATCGCCGTTTTAAGAAAACTAGGCATCCTGCGCTATGGCAAGGCAAAGGGTACTTTCACTTCAGCAAAAGACAAATCCGACGAGCTGATGTTTGATCGCGTGTATGATGCAAAAAAAGATCAGGTGCATAAAGAGGATGTCACCAAGATCGCTCGCCATTTAAAACGATAGAATATGCTTACATTGTTATCGTTTCTTTTTTTATTCGCCCTCATTTTTTGGGGTATCGGGCTGGTCAAACCGTCTCTTTTTTCCAAATGGTTTGAGTCTAGCGTCAATCGCAAAAAGGTCAGCCTCATTTTCGGTGGCGCATCGCTTGTTTTGTTTATCGTCATAGCTATTATTCCATCCCCAGGTAAAACTAAACCGGAGTTCGTGAAATTTGAAATGGTCACGCCGACGGATCCGAATCAACAAATTTACAGCGACATGTTCCAAGGAGCGCTGGCCCGCATGGTCGTGAGTTATTTTGAAGCCCTGAGAGAATATGAGGCGCTAACCAGCATCGACCCCGACCAATTCAGTGCCCAGGAAATAACGAAACGTGTGGAAAGCGCAACCCAAAAATGGCAGGACCTCGATAAAGACATCGAGCTTTATGTCAAGGTATTAACCTTCTTACCCCCCACAGCTTTTCAATCGGAATCGGTTGCGTCATCCGTTTCACACCCGATTTTTGGCATTCGCACGGCATTTGCCGATGAACCGGTCATCTACCAGCCGATTACACTGGGACGCGGCATTACGGGTTATCCTACCGCCGAACATATTAAAAACATTGAGAATGCCATTATCAAAGAAATAAAAATTGATGCCCTACCGCCTCTTAAACAGCTTGATGTGGTTCAAAAATATTTCCGTCTAGACCAACAACAAGCGCTCAATGAATTGTCCAAAATTTATAAAATCATGGGCAAACAAGAGGCCTTCCAAAAAAACATGAAGGTCTGGCAATCAACGGCTGCAACGGCTGCCAAAAGCGGGCTTTTGCTGGGTGGCGCATTTTTTGGAGGTCCCGTGGCAGCTATGTCCGGCCTATCCAAAATCTCTCTCGCTACG
>CAYHTI010000024.1:8202-8421 GCA_964359515.1 uncultured Gammaproteobacteria bacterium
GTACGGTTTGACAATATCGACGCACTCAAAGCCATGATGGGTTATCGAGAGTATACCGAACCAGCTGCCTTCTGGTTGGGTCTCGGCGATCTTGGGCAAGCCTTGTCCAAAGGTGAGATGTTAGCGGCGTTTACGATAAAAAACGACGGGAAGCTGGACGAAGGAATCCTTTCACTGTTCCGGGGGGCATCAAAAATTGGAAACAATATGTTTTTGATA
>CAYHTI010000025.1:0-8348 GCA_964359515.1 uncultured Gammaproteobacteria bacterium
GAACTGCGCATCTTGATCTGACCCCTTGCCTACACCGAGAATTCCTCCCATACCTAACTTTTCCATGTCCTTCTCGCCCAAAACTTTAGCGGTGAGTCCGGATTCTTCTTTCGCCACTTGCACCATGAATTGCGCGAGGTGCTTAGGATTAGCCACATTGCTGGGATGGTTGCCTAAATTACGGCTTTCATTGGTAATGCGGCCGATCAATGAACCGACTTCCACGCCTTTTTTAACAGGCGAGACTTCCTTCTTGTTTTCAAGATACAAAATTAGTGTTTTGATTTTGCTGACCTTCTTCTTGCGGTACTCTTCAAATTCATAACCGGACATCACGGCATATGCGGCCAGCAATTCACCAAACGTTTGCGCTTCCGGGTACGACTTCACGAGCACATCACGCAGCCAAAAACCGACATTGACGGCTTTCATGGACTGGACGGTACGCAAGACATTCGCCACAAGCTTAGAAAAAGCCACCATATCCAGATGCCCAGGCTTGCCGATGCCGACAACAATCACATGGCGCAAGCCGCTTGCTCCAGCAGGGATCAAGAAAGCCTTCATTTCGCCCTTTGCACCCGTAAATTCTTTACGTTTGATGGTATCCGATAACAGTTGTTCGGCCATCGGAGGCAAGCCAGCCGGGATTTTTTCCTTAACCCCCATTGGCACGATCAAGGCTTCGATCTCTTTTGTTTTCCATTTTGCTGTCGTTACGGAAATTTTCATAAGATGCGGGGGCGTTGGACGCCTCACGTTAACAACGTTAGCTGTGGGGAAGATGGTCTCACGTTGAGGCAGAAATTTTCTGCCCTTACATGAGGATCTGTCTTTCGTTAGGATTTCACAATACCGACTGTCACTTCATGACCATTCGATTTCACAACGGCTTGATTATCGCCGCGCACGGGCTCAGGTAGAAGCGCGTCGGAAAGCGTGCCAGACTTGATAGTCTCACCATGCGCTTCCAGCGCAGCTTCAACAAAGGCGCTGTCCGTCTGGTAGTGGATCAAAACGCGATCATGGATCGTCAGGCCGGCTTCTTTTCGCAACTGGTTGACCTGACGGATGATGTCGCGGGCCAAACCTTCCTGGCGCAGGGCTTCAGATAGCTCGGTCTTAAGCGCAACTGAAGCCGTTTGACCGATTTTGGCGGTGTAACCTGGTTGTTTTTCAATGCTTGAAACGACCTGGACATCTTTGACGTTTACTTCATCGGCCAAAACGCGCTCAAGATCTTTGGACAATGCATTAGTTCCGCTTGGTAAGGTCACCAATAACCGTTCGCAAACCTGGCGGACTTTGAGGCCGGTTTCGGCGCGCACGGCCAAGGCGAGTTCAACAAGCTGGCGAACCGCGTCCATAGATGTGATGACGTCTTTATCGGCAAATTCTTGCTGGCTCGCCGGCCAATCTGCCAGATGAACCGATTTTTTCATGTCCGGGTACAGTTTTTGGTACAAGCCTTCCGTGGCAAATGGCGTATAAGGAGCCAAAACGAGCAAGACGTTTTCTAACACATAGCGCGTAACCTCCAAAGCTACGGCTTTGTCTGCCGCATCGTCGCCCTTAAAACGCTCACGGCTGCGGCGCAGATACCAAGCGGAGAAGTCATTGATAAAGTCCACGGCAGGACGGCCGGCTTTCACCACATTATAGCGATCAAGCTCGGTGGTCATGGTCGCGTGTAAATCGGCCCATTTAGCCAATAGCCACTTGTCTAAGACCGTGAGTTTCATGGCTTGTACCTGCGCTTTTGTCGGCATCGGATGCGCAGGATTGGCATAGGTCGCGTACAAAGCATGAATGTTCATGAGCATCATTACGACTTTGCGCAAAGCGTCTTTCACGCCGTCATCGGAAAAATTCAAATTTTCCGCGGACATGACCGGCGAGGTCATGAGATAGAAACGGAACGCGTCTGCGCCGTATTTGTCGAACAGAAGCAGCGGGTCGGTGTAGTTCTTCTTGCTCTTAGACATTTTTTGCCCATCTTCAGCTTGGATGGTGCCCGTGGTCACCGCATTCACGAAAGCCGGCTTGTCGAATAAAGCCGTGGATAGCACATGCAAGGTGTAAAACCAGCCGCGTGTTTGCGCGATGTATTCGGCAATGAACTCCCCTGGGAAGTTTTTCTCAAAATGCTCCTTGTTCTCAAAGGGATAATGCACCGAGGCAAAAGGCATGGCACCGCTTTCCACCCAGCAGTCGAACACTTGCAGTACGCGCTTCATTGTTCCTTTCTTGCAAGCCGAACAAGACCAAGTGTACTGGTCGATAGCCGGACGATGGAGGTCGATGGATTCGGTGGACAGGTCTTTAGACGAACTGGACAGGTCGGTGTTTGAGGTGGACAGGTCTAGACCTGTCCCTACGCGTGTGGCCAATTCGGCCACGCTGCCTAAAATTTCCCGATGATCGCACGCTTCACATTCCCATACGGGGATCGGCGAACCCCAATAACGGTTGCGGGAGATATTCCAGTCTGGCGCATTTTCCAAACCATACTTGAAGCGCCCTTCTTTGAGGTGATCGGGGTACCAGTTGATCTGCTGGTTGAGCTCCAACATGCGTCCTTTGATTTTTTGCACGTTGATAAACCAGGCGGGTACGGCATTGTAGTAGAGTGGCGTTGAGCAGCGATAACAAATCGGGTAACTATGCTTGTACTCACTATCCTTGAGCAATAAGCCGCGCGCCTTTAAATCGTCAACGACATGCTGCTCAGCTTTCTTAAAGAACATACCGGTAAACGGTGTCACGAAATCAAAGAATTTGCCCTGATCATCGAGCGTCTGCGACAGCGGCAGATCGTATTTCAGCGCCCATTTGTAATCGTCTTCGCCGTACATGGCGGCCGTGTGCACGATACCCGTACCGTCTTCAAGACTGACAAAATCTGCTGATGCCACATAATACGCCTTCTTACCGTTGAGCGGCATATAGGTATAGAGCGGTTCGTATTCCATGCCGACCAGGTCCACGCCCTTCATCGTGTCCAAAACCTTGTGCCCTTTGCCTAAAACCTTTTCCGCTAGATCTTTGGCGACATAGTACTTTTCACCATCCTGAGAAACCAAAACGTAGTCGGCTTTTTCGTCGACAAATAAAGCCACATTGCCCGGCAAGGTCCAAGGCGTCGTGGTCCAGGCGAGAAAAAAGGTTTTTGCTTCTCCCTTCACAGGGAACTTTGGGAAGGTGCTGTGGTCAACCAGCTCTTTATAGCTATTGTCCATGGCGATTTCGAAGTTCGACAGTGGCGTGGCACAGCGCGGGCAATATAAAGAGATGTGGCGACCTTCATAAGCCAATCCTTTTTCATGAATGGTCTTAAAAGCCCACCATACCGATTCGATATAGGTGTTGTCCATGGTCTTGTAGGACTTGTCGAAATCCACCCAGCGGCCAGCGCGGTCTACATACTGGCGCCATTCGCGGTCGTACTTCAAAACCGACGAACGGCAAGCATTCGTAAATTTGTCGATACCCAAGGCTTCGATATCTTTTTTGGAATTGAGGCTCAATTCCTTTTCCACCAAGTTCTCAATCGGTAAACCATGGCAATCCCAACCCCAGACACGTTCCACATGATAACCGCGCATAGCTTTGTAGCGCGGGATGAGATCTTTGATCACGGAAGCAAGCAAAGACCCGTGATGCGGCAAGCCCGTAGCAAACGGCGGGCCATCATAAAAAACAAAAGCGCGCTCGGCATCGCGCTGTTCAACGGACTTCGTAAAAAAATCGTGCTTCTTCCAGTATTCAAGGATGGACTTTTCCATCTCAGGGACGGAGCTTTTCATAAAAAACCATGACGCAGGATCCGTAATCCAAGATCTCAACATCATGCAAATAATGCGCCAATTCTACTGATTTTTAGCGATAAAGTCAAAAGAAGAGGCCGGTGGATGCCACGTATGCAGGTGCTCTGCGACGCGCATAGCACCAATGGAACCCGCCGCTGTGAGTACGGCGCGCAAGCATTGGTACTCGGTCAGAAAATCATGAGTTCCGGCCATCCATGCCGATGGGTTGCGCTTTGCCTCGAACAAAATCTCGCCAAGATGCTTCCAAGCGAATTGATCGACTTCGCCAGGCTGGGGCGTAAAGGCCGAGGCATGCCTGTCGATGATCGTCACAAATTCCCTAACCCATAAACGGGCACTTGGCATTTTTGTCGTCCGCCAAGGGATAAGGCTTTTTGAATCCACCTGAATACCAGCCTCTTCTTCAAGTTCTTTGGCAGCATTGAGTTCATAACTCTCCCCCACTCCAACATGGCCGCCCAAATGCGTTGACCATGCGCCTGGGTTTCGCTCCTTTTGCAAAGAGCGCTGATGGCAAAGGATTTGACCTTGCCCGTTCAAGACAAAAATATTGGTCGAGCGGCACCAAAGTTGGTCACGCAAAACTTCATGCCTGGGTAAAACAATGCCGAGCGGTGTATTTGTCACAGCGTCGACGACTTCCAAGTGTTCCATAAAATAACAGGAAGCCAGCATCGTTACCGCACGTTTTTTTGTAACAAAAAAAAACAAGCGCCACGATTAACCAGCTAGGTCCTGTATTAATAATCGTTTAACACTTGTTTCAATATTTCCTGCGCGTTTGGCGAAAGCCGGTCGCAAACCTGGTTGGAAAGCCAGTGCTTTCCAAAACCCAAACGTACATTGGTGCTGAAACAAGCGTGAAAGCATGCTACAGACAAAAAGCCATTTTGTCAAGGGAAAACGTGGTTTAAGGCCGTATTTCCGACTAATTAAAAACGCCCGCTGCCATCCTTTGACCCTCTTCAGGTCTCAGGACGGCGGCGGGAATCGGTCAGACCGGCGGTTCTCAGCGCACCGGCACGGTCGCCGCGGCCGACTGGTTGCCTCCCGTGCCAGTGATGATGAAGACGACGGCGTCGAGCAGGTCAGCCGTGTTCAGCGTCCCATCCACCGGCTTGTGGTCGACATGGTACAGGCGCAGGATGAGGTGCCCCGGCCGCTTGGCAGAGCGGATGGACCACGTCTCCGCGTCCGTGCAGGTGCTGTTCATGTCGACCCGCGTCACGGCGCGCATCAGGTCGGGCATGCTCAGTCGGATGGTCGGCGTTGCCCCCTTACCGATGGCGTACGAGATGAGCATGACGCCTGGCTCATCGGTCGAGGTGATCTCCAGGTCACACTCCTCAAGGCAACGCACTTGCCGCGAACGAATGCTCACTGCTGCAGCTGGCTGTGTCACGCGAAACCTCCTGTATGAGTGACGCTGGATACTATCCCCGCCACAGACACCTGTCAAGCCTAAATAAAATTCCCCGTGCCGCTGCGGATGCGCCGCGGCACGAGGTTGGATCAAAGCCCGATCAGCGCATAGCTGCTGAATAGGGCCAGCGCTCCAGCGAAAAGGGCGGCGGGCACCAGCTTTCGGAGCAGGCTACCGAACGGGTAGAACTCGCCGTTGATGAAGAAGCGGGCCTCAGGATCATCATCCGCAAAGCTGGACGAACCGTCGGCATGCTCCAGGCAGGAGAAGTAGTGTTCAGGTACGGTCCCCGGCACGCTAATATAGCGTTCTGGCGGCATGCGCCAGTCACACTCTTTCGACTCCTGCAACGTGTCACCACCTGCATCCAACGCAGCCATCAGCACGGTCGTCACTTCCCCGCTCTGGCCGCGGATGCGCCAGGCTGACTTCGCGCCAAACGGAAGCGGTCCTTCCACGCGCTGCGCTTCAGCCGGCACACTCGCATAGACATAGACCTCGTACACATGGCAGGACGCGCGCAGGCCGAAGGGCAGGTTCGCTTGTATCGGCCCGCGTTCCTCGCACTGGAAGCGATAGTCCGCGCCGACATGCGTCCAGCCATCCCGCGTGAAGCGGATCTTTTCGCCCGTCTGCAGCGTAAAGTCATGGTGGAAGCAGAACTGGCGTTCATCCTGCGCCGAAAGGCACGGACCGAGGCCAAGCTCTTCGCGAAGTTCGCGCATGAGTGCCAGGCCTGGTGACGATGATTCGGCAACGGTTTCGGCCAGGCCGCCAATGCAGGCGAGCTGGCGGCAGCCGCGCCATTCAAAGAGCGTTTGGAATTCTCCCAATGCCGGCCAGTACAGCCGGCGCGCCTGTACGGAGCGCAGCAGAGCGGGCTTGTTCCCGCGCCGCAAACGTTCCATCAAGAGGCGGCAAGCGACCAGCAACTTCGACATGGTCCCTCCTAAAAGAACACCGCGGCGCAAACCGCGTTTTTCCGAAGACACAAGAGCTTGCGTCCTGGGAAAAACGGCGCACGCACGGAAATGCGTGGCGCCATGACATGGCCTGCCCCAAGCCAAGCCACTAGAACTCCCTTAGCTCGTTGGTATCGCGACGGCTAGGCTCTGGTTCAGCTTCCGGCGGGCGGGAATACGTCACCGCTTGCGGCTGGAAGCGAATCTGGAGCGTCTCTCGCGGTATTTGATGCAAGATGCGCGCACGCACCTCCAAGATGCGCCGCTCACCTGGCGCAATCTCGAGCTCGCGCTGCACCGGGATGACGACTTCCGTCTCATTGCCGCGCTGCAGCAGCACCAGAGACCGCCAGTCTGAAACGATGAGCCCAGACGCCGTGTCCACGATCTGCAGACGGATCTGGATGCGTCCGTCGCGGTCAGTCGTGAAAACGAAAGAGAGCACATCGTCAGCCTGCAGCCGGACCGCCTGCGCATGCGGGTTGGTCAGCGGCATGTTGAAGGCATGCTCGGTAGCCGGCTCCGCTGTGACGACAGCCACGGGCATGGCCGGTGAAGCCCGAACCGGGGGCGGCCGCGTTACTTCAGTTGACGCGCAGGCCGCGAAAAACATACACCCTAGCAAAACGCCGAATCGACGCATGACGAGTCCTCCCTCCGTGCGTGTTCGATGCACGAGTTTCTTTGGATGGCCCAGAAACGCGCTTACTATGCGGCAAAATGTGACGCGCGTCAATCTTAAACCTTTTCTAAATCAATGGTTTCATCGATGCGCATCTGGGCCACAAATTCTGGGCTGTGGCTAACCATGATAATAGCACCTTTAAATTCATCGAGCGCTTTGGCGATGATCGGCAAATGTCGAAAATTGATGTGGTTGGTTGGCTCGTCTAAAATCAGCAAACCTGGTTTGATAAGCGTCAAACGCGCAAAAGACAGCAAGCCTTTCTGGCCTTCGGACAAATATTTAATCTCACTAGCAAGCGCTTTTCCATCTAACAAAAATTTTGATCCAACGGCACGAATAATTTGCTCAGATGGAATTTCCATCACCGAAGCGAGTGACTGATAGGCGGTCTGATTATAATCCAATGTGGAAAAATCCTGGGCATAGTAACCGATTTTCACTTCATCGGGAATGCGGCAACCCGCAGCATTACGACTGACTAAGGCTTTTAACAGCGTGCTTTTGCCGATCCCATTCGGGCCAGAAATAATCACGTGCATATCCTTGCGCACGATCGTATTGACCTCACGGGTGACTTCCTTGCCCTTGCGCAACATGGTCAGCGTATCGATTTGCACGGTCTTACGGTTGAAATCGCGAGAAAATTCCTGCGCAGGGATAATGAAATTGTTGATGGGACGGTCTTCTTTACGCACATCCACCTTGCTCTCTTCCGCCTCTTCAGCCGCGGTGCGCATTTTTTTTGCAACAAAACGTAGTTTACCGCCCTTATGGGCAAAAACTTCAGCCTGGGCTTTCAATCGCTTGATTTCCTTTTCCGCGCGCGCGTTTTGTTCCTGTTCGCGGGCGATGCGGTTCTTAATTTCTTCGACCACATCATGGTACGTTCCCGTGTACTGCTCGATTTTGTGCGTAAACACATCGAGATAGAGCACGCCATCGGTAAAGGCATTCAAAAATTCCGCATCGTGCGAAATGACAAGCACGGTTTTTTCGTACATCATCAAAAATCCGGTCAGATGGCCGATGCCTTCAGGATCTAAGTTGTTGGTAGGCTCATCGAGCAATAAAATATCCGGATCTTGGATGAGAGCATAAGCCAGCAACAATCGCGCCTGTTGTCCGCCAGACAAAGCTTTCACCGGCTTATCATAATCAACGTGTAAATCCACCGCTTCGAGCACATCCTTGATCTGGCCATCGAGATTATAAGGTCGTTCTTCAAAAGCTGTGGCAAAATATTCGCGAACAGGTAACTCCAAATACTCAGGAGCCATCACCTGTTTGGCAATACCCACTTTCAAGTCCTTTGGCGTCAAAAAAATCTTGCCCTCTTTTGGCTTATTCTCGCCAGTGATCATTTTAAAAAGCGAACTTTTGACCGCGCCGTTCTGGACCATCAGGGCAATTATCTTTACCGTGCGCACAGAAAAAGACGCTTCTTC
>CAYHTI010000026.1:0-8112 GCA_964359515.1 uncultured Gammaproteobacteria bacterium
TGGGGGGTGTACTTCAATGTCTGGATCTCCCTGTTAAATTTCATCCCTTTAGTAAACATCGTCTTCTGGATTGTCATGGGTTTGAAAGGAAATGAATGGGCCTGGCGAAAAAATCCTTGGCTGAATGTACAGGAGTTCCAAACGGCACAAAACAAGTGGAAGGTTTGGGGAATTTTGTTTTTGGGCTTATGGGTGCTGCAAATCGTAGGACTCGTAGTGGGTAACTAGACAGGATCAAGAACTACATATTTAGAGTTAATGGTGATCTTTCCACACTCGCTTTAAACAAGGCAGAAATAATAAAACCGGCATGAAATGAGTCTTATGAAAGAACTAAAAGATCCCATTGGAGTCTTTAAAAATGAGGTGCAGCCCACGGAAGCAGAATTGAAAATTTGGGCTTACGGCAATTATTACCAACCTGACCAGGACTTTCAGCTGTTTGTTGTGGACAACCCTTATTTCATCTTAGAACTGGCCGCTGATCCAAAATGCCCAACCAGAAGGTTCTTTTTAGACAGTTTATATGTCTGGGTCGCAAGGCAAGCCGGGGAAGAACAGACAATACTAACCGATTGGCTTGCGACGGCCGCAAAGATAAATGATGAAAAGATCAAAAAGCTCGTTGCTCGGGCCAGGCGCCTACAAGCAAACCCAAAAACGTATACCTACGCCAAATGGGGATTAGAGGGCGGCTATGCGTATGAAATCGAAAAAAAATTAATTATCTTTGAAGGTATCGCCTCTTCTGGTAAAACAACGCTGATCAATTTGGTGCAAAACGAGTTAAAAAAGAAAGGTACGGTGCGTGTGATTTCTGAGGAAGAGACGCTTATGCCGCTGATTGATAACACGGCAACCGACATAGCTGCTACATTCCTGCATGATTTCCTCAAAAAACTCTCTCAATACAACGAGGATACGATCATTATTGATCGATTTCACTTTACTCACGCCTTCCGCACGAACTCGGACATTTCCGACTTCGATTTTATCGAAGACACCATTGCTCGTTATACTGACCATGTGATCCTGCTAACGATCAATGATGATGTCATCAAACAACGCATCGATAAAGCAGCGCAGTTAAGGGGCGGTTCTTGGAAAAAAGGAAAACAAGGCACGATTGAAGAAAAAGCTGAATATTACAAAAATCAGCAGACAAAGCTAGTCGAGATGTCGCATAAATCAAGACTGTGGGTCTACATGTTGGACACAACAAACATGGATTGGCCTAAACTAGCTGCCAAAATTGTAAAACACACAGCAGAACATGTTTAATATCAACTAGCCTATGATGTCCCCATCCGAATACATCCAAAACGCTTTAAGGACCGAATCGAAGAACTATGTCTTCCCTGCCACGGGTGATGTGACGCCGCGTATTGAGCATGCGGTCATGGGAATTGTCACGGAAGCTGGTGAATTGATGGATGCCGTCAAAAAAACAAAGATCTACGGCAAAGAGCTGGATAAAGTAAACCTTGTTGAAGAAGCGGGCGACCTGATGTGGTATTTGGCCGTTTTAGCCGATGAGCTGGGCGTATCGTTTGAAGAGATGTGGGAGAAAAATATTAATAAGCTGCGCGCGCGGTATCCGGAAAAATTTTCAAAAGAAAACGCCCTTGACCGCAACTTGGAGCAGGAGCGCAAAACGCTTGAATAAGTTATTCGTACCACCACCAACATGGACGCGACTCGACCCACGGGGAGGAGCCGTAACGTTCGAACAGGTAGAGAGCCATATCGACATTGGTATACGGGTCAAACTTCCTCTGACCCGCTTTGTATTGCGGCGTGGAGGCTTCGGTCGCGTCGATAATTTGAAAAAATCCGTAGGCAGATGATTGCTTGCTGCGTACCATGCGCCAATTACTTTCACAAAAAGCGATGCGATCAAGCAAGCGAGCATCTAGATTTCGCTCCGCTGCTTGCTCGTACAAATAGGCCCTCGGCGAAATAAGCTCGGCTAAATCGGCGCGCGCCTCCCTATCGTAACGTTTGATGTCTTGCGACGAGGCAAAAGCTACCACGCCATTGGTCATGGAAGCCGCTAAGATCAAAAGCAATGACAAGGTTCGAAAGTGATGGTGATTTTTCGGCGCAGGCGGCTGAGACACCGATACACTCTCAATCTTTTTTGATCGAGTGATCCGCCGCTTGCGTCGCGGCTTTGTCTTCACCGCGGTCTCAGCGGGTTTCCCCTTCTTCGCAGATACTGTTTTACGCTTAGCCGGTCTTTTTTTTGTTTGTTTTGCCATGTTTCTATTGTAGCAGAGGCCAAAATTTCCGTATAAAAATACTTCAGCCCGCCGAGAGTGAGTCCCTGTGGGGGCCTCGAACTCTCGGCGGGCTGGCGTCGCGCCATGACCACGTTGCGTTGCGGTCAGGCTGACTTGTTCACGCTCTACTCGAGGAGCGTGATCGTGGAAGCTGCTGCGAGCGGCTCCTCCTCGACCTCCTCGTCGCGCAGGTCGCGACGGGTGGTCGGGACCTCGGGCTCCGGCCGGCGGCGGCGACGGACACCGAGGCCACCGGAACCGACACGGCGCCGATCTTCGTCGTTGTTGCGGCGGGAGGGACGGCGAGCTGCGGGCTCCTCGTCCTCCGAGTCGTCGCCCTCGTCATCGCGGACGGGACGGCGGCGGGTGGCGGGGCGCTCGGTACTGTCGCCCTCGTCACTGGCAGCGCGATCATCGAGGAACTCGTCGAGATCGACCAGTAGGTTGTTGACGAGAACCGCGAGCCACACCTCCTCGGTGTCGGGGAGGATGGAGCCGATGAACGGGATCCGGGACGGCGTCCTGACGGTGACCGTCAGACGCATCGTCCGCCCCTCGCCGAGCGGCTTGTACTGCCAGGCGAAGACCTTCTCGCCGCTCCAGCGCACGATCTCCTCGCCCCTGCGCGAGTCGGTGATCACGACGCTCGACGGCATGTGCTCGAGGTCGATGCGCGTGGAGACCGACGAGTCGGCCATGGCCACCGAGCTCACGAAGCCCGGGTTCTCCTCGCCGAACTCCGCGCAGGCGAGCACGTGCTCGCCCTCGTAGTCCTGAACGATGTTGATCCTGTTGGTACCGGCGCACCCCGCGAGGAACGCGAGGCTGCCGAGGATGAGGCTGCTGAGACTGCTGATCTTCACGGTTTTTAACCCCTTAACAACCGTGTTGTATCCGGCACCCCCGGACCGTGGGCAGGAAAAGCTTCCCGATGCAGCGGTTTTTACGCAAAACCCCTGTGCGGACAGCATTTGCGCGAACTATACAAAATAGCACATATTTGACAATTAGTCAAGTATGTTGTTTACTTTAAGCTATTTTGTGCTAAAATTAGCCTATGTTAAGAAAAATGTAAAAATCAAAAAAATTGGGTAGTATACATATACCCTTTAAGCCCACTTATGAATTCTAAAAACATGAGCGACACAGACTGGAAGAACAAGCTATCACCAGAGCAATACCGCGTCTTGCGGGAAAAAGGCACGGAGCGTCCTTTTACCGGCAAGTTGCTTGATAACAAAGAAAAAGGAATGTATACCTGCGCCGCCTGCGGAGCCGAGCTTTTTTCTTCAGACGCCAAATTTGATTCTGGTACAGGCTGGCCGAGCTTTGACCTGCCGGCAAATCTTGAACATATAGAGTTGCACGAAGACAATACGCATGGCATGGTGCGTACGGAAGTCACCTGTAAAAACTGCGGCGGGCATTTGGGACATGTCTTTAATGACGGGCCCACGAAAACCGGCAAGCGCTATTGCATCAACTCCTGCTCTCTGGGTTTTAAAAAATCCTGAAATTAAGTTTCAGATTTGTTATGATTATCTTGCGCGAATACCGCTGCACCAATTGTCAGAAACTCCTCTTCAAAGGCGTACTAGTCGACAGCACCGTGGAAATTAAATGCAAAGGCTGCAGCAACCTCATCACGTTCGTAGGTGAACCGAGGGATGCGCTTATCTGCCGCAAAGAGCACTGTCCCAACCGCGTCAAATAAATAATCCACCCATTAAAGAAGCTCCTGAAGCTCACTAATCGAGCTTCTTTAATATATGATCTACGCTCACGCAGAACGGCTGCTCTTTATCTCCCGCCTATCCCTTGGCTGGCTTATGCTCTATGCCGGCTGGACCAAGATTATCAATGAGACCTGGACAGCTGGTCCGTACCTGCTTGCCGCCAAAACGTTGCCGGGTTTGTTTGCATTCTTTGCGTCTCCCGACATCTTGCCCTATATCAATTTCGCTAATAAATGGGGATTATTCCTTCTCGGAATTTCCCTGATCACCGGAGTTTGGGTTCGCGCCAGCGCACCACTTGGAGCCGTCCTAATGCTCCTTTACTACCTTCCTGTATTAGCCTTCCCGTATGCTGGACACGGGTTCTTGGTAGACGAACATGTCATCTACGGCCTGCTTCTGCTCGTTTTTATGGCACAAAGCCAACCTTTTCAACTGAATGAACCCGCCCAATGGTTGAAACGGCTTGCACAATCCATAAAAACGCGTAAAGTAGCCACGTTATGAATATAAACCTCACCAACCTTTACGACAGGATCAAAAAGGATCCCGCGCTCTATGCTTCCTACGCGATTTTGTTAATCGCGACTGTCGGCATGTTCGGTTCGCTTTACTACAGCAATTACGGCGACCCGATCTCCAACCTCTACAGCCGCGATATTTTCCCGATTGGCGAAGGGTTTCCTCCTTGCAAACTTTGCTGGTATGCACGCATCCTCCTCTACCCCATGGTACCGATCAGCTTGATTGCCATCCTTAAAAAGGAAAAGAGCTTCATTGACTACCTACTCCCCCTTTCCGTGCTTGGCGTATTGCTGACTGGCTACCATTCCATCTTGCAATGGTTCCCGACGCAGATTACACAGTTGGGCGGCAATTGCGACATCATCAACCCTTGTAATGTCTCACAAGTGACCTATTTGAACTTCATCACCATTCCCTTCCTTGGCTTTGTCGCATTTGCGCTCATCACCGCCCTGCTTATTGCCGCTAAACGGATGAACAAGCCTTCGGCATAATCTATGGAGCGCCGTGATCTTGAAAACATCGCACGCGCGAAAGGATATGGCTCATACAAACGCCATATCTTTTTGTGCACAGGCCAAGGCCCGTGCACGGACGGCGCATCGAGCGAACACTTGTGGGAATTTTTAAAGCGCCGGCTGTATGAGCTCGAACCCAACCCCAAGCAGCCGATCGTCGGTCGCAGCAAAAGCGAATGCCTGCGCGTCTGCAAGGCAGGCCCAGTCGCCCTTGTCTACCCTGAAGGCACCCTCTATTACGGCTTAAACGAAGAAAAATTAGACCATATCATCCGCGAGCATCTCTTGGGCGGCCGCGTCGTCGATGCATACGCCATCATGAGTTCGCCCTTGAAGCCCTAAGGCTCATAGGCTAACATCAGATTGAAGTAAATGAAGTTAATCGGACAAGCAGTGGCAAAAGCAACTGGAAATAATGAGCGGGATTAGTACCCTCCTTCGCTGAGTACAGCTTCGGCGGGCACGTAGCGGCAGAAGTATATTGAGAGCGGGATTCGTATAGTGGCAGTACGTTAGCTTCCCAAGCTGAAAGCGCCGGTTCGATTCCGGTATCCCGCTCTGAATGTACTTCCACCTAGTTCGATTCTGGCTTGTCCGCCGTAGCTCTGAGCGTAGGAGGATATCCCGCTCATTGTTTCTAGTCGCAATAAAGTTCGACTGAATAAAACACCGCTCACCCATCCCTGGCCGAGCGGTGTTTTATTTGTGGACAAGCAGGCCTAGTGGCTATGCCCATGATGCGATGGACCAGCTTCTCCCGGACGCACAGGCTCTTTGCCAAAAACCACGGCAGCCAGATAAGTGGTGATCGGCACGGCAAGGATCAAAGCGATACTGCCGACGAGCGTGCGCATGATTTCTTCGACAAGGAACTCACTGTTAAGGGTGACCCACAGCGGGAAATCAACTTTTGTAAAAATTAACATAACCGGCAAGGATGCGCCGACATAGGCCAGGGCGAGGGTGTTCACTAAGGAAGCGATATGTTCGCGCCCAACTGAGCTGCCGCGCTTATAAAGTTCAGTAGTCGATAAGCTGGAATCGGCCCGATGGATTTCTTGCACGGTCGCCGATTGCGCGGTGGTGATATCATCAAGCACGCCCAAAGCGCCAATGATGATGCCGCCCAGATAGAGTCCGCGCAAATTAATGTTTTGCAGCGGCCCCATGAGCAAGCTCAGGGATTCTTCCGAACCCATCCCAAAGAGTTTGGTAAAAGAGACGACCAACATGGATAATCCGGCGGCTAAAAACAAGGTAATCATGGTGCCGGCTAAGGCAACGCTGGTACGCTTATTAAAGCCATGAGCCAGATACAGCGAAAACAGCATGATAAACAGTCCGCCGATCAAGCTGATCAGGACAGGACTGCGCCCGGCCACGATCTGCGGAATAATAAAGGAAACGATGATGATCAAGCTGATCCCCAACCCTAGCGTAGAGGTAAAACCTTTCCAGCCGCCAAACACAATCGCGAGCAGAAAGAATCCCAAGAAAACCCAAATCACAGATGGCAAACGATATTTTTCAGCGATATAGAATTCGCTTTCCCCTTCGCGCGTCACTTTTACCACGACCACCTTTTCACCTACATGAAGCTTCTCGGGGTCACGATTGTTCACTGGAAGCTGGAACTCATGCTCAAAAAAACTTCCTTTATCGTCTCCGCTCGTAACTTCTACTTTCACTTTTTGGTAGGGCTGCTTATACCCTTCGATATCCAAGACCGTGTCCTCAAGAATTTCCGCCACCTCGCCCTTGGCATAGGTGTTTTTCGGAATAATTGGTGCTGCCGTATCTTGCGCGAGCGCGGCCGGTGCAAAAAACAAGGACGACAAAATAACGAGGAGAAACAAACGTTTGAACATAAAAATTTGGTAACGTAGTTTCATCCTAACGCAGCGGCCAAAAGAAACAAGGGGCTATTGGCAATCCATGGCCAAACGCAAATGGCGCAGGTTCTCACGCATCAAGACAAAATAGTTCTTCCCTTCGGCGCGGTCTTCACTAGTCAAACCTTCGATAGGATTAAGCACCAAGGTCTGCGCACCAGCTTCCGACGCTAATGTTTCAGATAGTTTTGGACTGACCAGGGTTTCAAAAAAAACATATTGAATGCCCTGTTCTCGGACCAGCGACGCTAATTCCCCTAAATGCCGCGCTGAAGGTTGCTGCTCCGGCGACAATCCGGAAATAGAGATAATTTTAAATCCGTATCGGTCGGCAAGATAGCCGAAGGCATCGTGTAATACGACAATAGTATTTAGGCGGCAAGCACGCAAACCATTGCGATATTCTTCGTCTAAGGCGCTTAATTCGGCGTTCAACGCGTCCGCGTTTTTCACCAGACGAGTTTTTTCGGCTGGTTCAAGCGCGGCAACTGTTTCAACGAGCTGGTTTACCGCCACGCCCATAAAAATCGGATCAAGCCAGAAGTGAGGATCAATATCCCCATGCTCTTCTTCCTCGTCAGCTTCGTCTTCATGACGGTCTTCTTCAGATACCCCCCGCAAACCCACGCCACCGCTCTCCAGAGTTTCAATCATATTCAAAGACATCACGCGGGCGTCAGTGAAATTGGTTTGTAAACGCTCGGCCCAGACATCCAATCCGGCACCATTATAGACAAAAAGATCCATTTCGCGCAGGCGTAAAATATCTTGCGGCGATGCTTCATAGTCATGCGGCTCGACGCCAGACGGCGTAACTTGGTACACGGCTTCATCCGTTAATCGGCCAAGCAAAAATGCCAGTGGGTAGAAGCTCGCGGCAAAACGCGCTTGGCTCTCTTGCGGCTGCGGGCGCGAGGCCAACCAAAACGTCAACGCCGCAACCACGGCGACACAAATAAGAAGGGCGTATGTTTTTTTCATAGGACTATCGGCAGCGGCCGCAGCGGCCAAAAAATTCTAAAGAATGGCGGATATCGGAAAATTCGCTTTTGCGAGCAATTGTTTTTTCGGCGCCCGCGAGCATCTCTTCCACCGCTTCCGCCCTTACGTCTTCGACCGATTTGCATTCGCGGCAAACAATGTGGTGATGGTGATCGTC